>DATLRG010000531.1:0-9388 GCA_035534795.1 Chloroflexota bacterium | reverse complement strand
AGTTCGAGGTATTTCTCCCAAATTTCGCGCGCTCCTGGCTTTTCCTCTCGCCAGATCGTGTTGGTCTCTCTCAGCAACCCGAGAGACTTCGCGAAGACCAGCACGTATTCGTGGCCGCCGGAGACCAGTTTGGCGTCGTTCTTCCGTCCCTTCTCCCAGACCATGCAGGCAACGAAGTTTTCCTCGCCGAACACCTCATTGCAGACGAGACGGAGGTCATCAAGCTCGTGGTCGTCGATGCTGATGAGAATGACTCCATCGTCCCGGAGTAGATTCCGGGCCAGCTTGAGCCGCGGATACATCATATTCAGCCAGTCGGTGTGGAAGCGGCCGGAGGCTTCGGTGTTGGACGAAAGCTTGCGACCGTCGCCGTCGACCTGGCCGGTGAGTTTGAGGTAGTTGCGAATATTGTCGCGGTAGTCGTCGGGATAGACGAAGTCGTGGCCGGTGTTGTAGGGCGGGTCAATGTAGATCAGCTTGACCTTCCTGGCGTAGCTCTTTTGCAAGAGCTTCAGGACTTCGAGGTTGTCGCCTTCGATCATCAGATTCTGGGTGGTATCCCAGTCCACGCTGTCCGCTGGACAGGGGCGCAGGGTGCCGGTGGAGGGAGTGAGCGCCAGCTGACGGGCGCGGCGCTTGCCGTTCCAGTTGAGGCCGTACTTTTCCTCGCGCTCGTCGATGGCGTCGCCCAGTAACTGCCTCAGCACCTCGAAGTCCAGCTTGCCCTCGGCGAACGCCTCGGGGAACAGCGCCTTGAGCCGCTCGACGTTCTCGGCGACGAGATCGGCGGATCTGGTTTCGGCGTCCTGAGCGGTGAGTTGTTTCATGGTGGTTCCCTCAGAGTGTGACTTTCGGGGCCGATGCTTGGCGGTGCCAAGCGCCGCCAGGGTTGTGTTCGCAAAAGCCACCGCCGCCACCCGGTCGGCGGGGTGCTCTGGCTTGAAAGCCAGGAGTAGCGGCGCGGGCACTGAAGTGCCCGGGGCTTTAGCCCCATGGCTCTACGCCTGCCTTTCAAGGCAGGGACCCGGGTTTGCCAACACAATCCAGCATCGGCTCCAGCAGATTTTCTAAAGCGCTTGCGCCGTCGCGGCGAGCTCGGCTTCGAGTCGCTTGATCGTGAGGTTCAACTCCACCCGCCGATTGATCTGCTTTTCTCGCTCGGCCCGGGCGCGCAACCGGTCTAGCTCGCGCTGGAGCGTCGCTTGGGTGGCGAGGGCGTCACGTTGAGTCGCGGCGCGTTCCGCGGTCTCGGGCAGCCCGTACGCTCCGGTGATCGAAGCCACCTCCAGCGCGACCAGGCGGTCGATCCAGCCCTGGTAGAGTGCGTAGAGATCCCGGGTGGGTAGCCCCGAGACCGCGAGACTGTCGAGAAATGCCGTCTCGAGCTCGCCGGGCGCGTCGGCCCGGAGCCACGCCGTGCGGCGCATTTCTTCGACGACGACCTCGCCCCCTGCGCCCCGCGACCAGCGCTTGTGCGCCAGCGAGAGGCTTCCGACCGCTCCCTGCCCGGTCCAAAGCACGACCGGGTAGGGAATTGCCCGATGGATCAGCTCGGCGAGCCGGCTGGGCTTCGCTGCGGGACGCAGTCTCACCGTAAGCACGGCGATTTCGAGATACTCGCGGACCTCGTCCCTGAACCCAGGTACCCCGATATTGTTTGGCTTGAGGGCGGCGATCCAGAGGAGCTCCTCGATGCCGTCCTGAATCTGCCGACGATCGGCCGCCGTCGGCGCGCCCTGTTCGAGGAGCAGCTTCTTGGGCACCCGCCGATTCACCCGGGCGCCGGTCGGCAGGGCCAGCGCATCGATCAGTCGGGCGATGCTCATGCGCCGGTCACCTCCGGAAGCACGACCAGGAACGCCACCACCTCGAAGTCGTCGATGCCGTGGAACTCGCCCGGCATCGCGTGGGTGCCGCCGGGAGAAAAGAGACTCGCGACGGCGCGCTCTTCCTTCTTGCCCACGATCGAGGCTACCGCCCTGGCGAGCAGTTCCCGCGCAACGCGCATGTCCTTGCCGCCTCGGGTCGCCTTCTCGAAGCGGGCGCGGGCCTCGGCGTCGGGCAGGTCGCGGCCAACGCAGAGCCGTTTGAGATGGTCGAGCGCCTGCCGCGCTTGAGTGAACGGCAGCAGCACCGAGCCGTCCTCTCCGACGTGTACGAGATAATGCGGCGCGAGCGGGTAGCCCGGCTCGATTGCCTTGAGCGCCGCTTCGCCAACCGCCCGCAGGCAGAAGATGACGCCGGGCGGGATGGCCAGGTCGCCGATGCCCTGTGCGGTGGTGACGGCGAAGGTGCCGAGCGGAAGCTCTTCGAGCTGGCCGGGGTGGTCCTTCAGAAAGCTCGACAGGTCGACGCGGAAGTCGTTCAGGGTGAGGTCGGCGATCGACACGCCGCTCGACAGGTCCTCGAGGTCGATGACGGCATCCTGGAGCTTGAGCAATTGCTTCCGACGGTACTCCAGGTCGTTCATCTGGTTGCCGGACTGGTACTCGATGACGTTTTCCTCACCGGTCGCGGAGATATCGAGCAACACCATCCGGCCACTGACGCGTTGCTCGAGGTTGATGTACTCCTCGAGTTCCAGGTTCGGCCAGAAGTTGACGAGCTGGATCTGCGCGTTGGGCGAGCCGATCCGGTCGATCCGTCCGAAGCGCTGAATGATCCGCACCGGATTCCAGTGAATGTCGTAGTTGATCAGCGTGTCGCAGTCCTGGAGATTCTGGCCTTCGCTGATGCAGTCGGTGGCGATCAGCAGCTCCAGCTCACCCTCGCCGGCAAACTCCGCCGGGCGTTCCTTGGACCTTGGCGAGAACGCGGTCAGGATGCTCCCGAGATCCCTGCGCAGGCCGGGCAAGGTGGTCTGGTTGCCCCCGGCGCCGGTCACCAGTGCCGCGTGCAGCCCGAGTTCCTGAAGCGCCCAGGGGGCCAGGTGCTCGAAGAGGTAGCGCGCGGTGTCGGCGAAGGCGGTGAAGACGATGACCTTGCGATTGCCCGCGTTGAGCGGCCGAAGGCATTTCCGCTCGATGGCTTCGCGCAAGGCGGCCAGCTTGGCGTCGCGCGCCGCCCCCACCTGCCGCGCCGCCGAGAGCAGCGTGGCGAGGCGGTTGCGGTCCTCGAAAAGGTCTTGCCGCCAGCGGACCAGGTCGACGTCCCGAAGCAGCACCTTGACCTTGCGCCCAACCAGCAGGCTCTCGAACGCCGGATCGTCGGCGTCCACGTCCTCGATGTCGATCTCCTCCACGTCGTCGGCGTGCGCCTCGATTTTGGCCAGGGTGGCCTCGACGTCCCGGAGCTGGCGCTGGAGGGTGAGCGCGAACGAGACGACCGAGCTTTCCATCCGCTTGAGGACGTTCACGCGCAGCAGGTGAACGAGGCTCTCCTCGCGGTCCACCTGGCGGAACCGGCCGGTTCCGCCGCGCACTTTCTGGCTGTACTTCTCGTCGTAGGTGGCCTGCTTGCCTGGCAAGACGTAGCGGAGCGGAGCGTAGGCCGCGAGGGTCAGGCGACGGATCTCGTCGTTGATCTCGCGAATGGAGGGGAACTCGCCGGCTCGGTCCACGTCGGGCTTGAAGTTGATCGGCTTGAGTCGCTCCGGGAACCGGCCGGTCTCGGCGATGCCGTAGTACTTCTGAATGTGCTTGCGGGAGCGGGCGATCGTCAGCAGATCGAGCAGCTTGAAGTAGTCGAACCCCAGCATGTCGACCAGTCGCGCGGGCCGCCGGTCCGCGTCCTCCAGGGCGAGCCAGCGTTTGAACTGCTTCTGCGCGAGGCCGATAGTGGCGTCGACGCTGGCGATGCCCTGCGCCGCGAGCGCCGTGTCGTTTGCTTCGGTCGCGAACGCGATCTGGTTCTTGAGGTCGGCGAGCCGGTTGTTGACCGGGGTGGCGGAGAGCATCAGGACGCGCGTCTTGATGCCCTCCTTGACGATCTGGCGCATCAGCCGGTCGTAGCGGGTTTCCTCTCCCTGGCGCGGTGTCTTCTTGTTGCGGAAGTTGTGCGACTCGTCGATGACCACGAGGTCGTAGTTGCCCCAGTTCACGTACGAAAGATCGACGTCGCCGGAGAGCCCGTCGTCGCGGGAGAGGTCGGTGTGGTTGAGGACGTCGTAATTGAAGCGGTCCGACGCGAGAAAGTTGCGGCGGTCGTTCGCCTTGTAGAGCGTCCAGTTGTCGCGCAGGCGCTTGGGCACCAGGACGAGAACGCGGTCGTTTCGTAGCTCGTGGTACTTGATGATGGCGAGCGCCTCGAAGGTCTTGCCGAGACCGACACTGTCCGCGATGATGCACCCGCCGAAGCGGTCCAGCTTGTCGATCGCGCCGACGACGCCGTCGCGCTGAAACTTGTAGAGCTTCTTCCAGACGACCGTGTCGCGAATGCCGGTGGCGGACTTGACGATGCGCTCCTCGTCCAGCTCGCCGCCCAGGTCTTTGAACAGGTGGTAGAGCGTGAGGAAGTAGATGAGCGCGGGCGGGCGATCCGCGGCGATCGCCCGGAGCTGATCCAGCAAAGCTCGTTTGGGTTCGGCGGAGGCGGGAAGGCTGTTCCAGAGCGCGGTGAACCACCCGCCAAGGAGCGCGCACTCGTCGGCGCTCTCGGCCACCTGTACCAGACAGACGCCGTTGCCGGGGGTGAGACCAAGTCCCTCCGTGGTGAAGGAGCAGGCGCCGGTGATGACGCGCGTCGGGCCGGACTCGGCGCTCCCGACACTGAGGGCCGATTGCGGAATCGCGCCCGGAGCGCCCTTCACCTCGGCGTTCGCTTCCAGCCAGGCCGCGCACTGCTTCGCGAGCCAGCGCGTTTGCAGGCTATTGCGGTAGGCTCGATCCGCCTCGCCGCCGAGCAATCCCAGATCGCCGGAGCGCCGGGAAGGCAGCACGATCCGGCAGCGCGCCAGCTTGACCAGCAGGTCGTTCAGCTCGCCGAAGGCAAACAGCGAAAGCGCGGGCGTCGCGACGTCCAGCGCGCTGCGCGGCGCGATGCACCGCCGGAGCTCGTCGACGACGCGGTCAGTGCCGCTGTTCCTGATCAACCTCATTCTGCGTGACCGGTTGGACTTGTCGAGACGCCGGCGTTATCGATGCTGCCCGGGGCCGGCACCGGCTGCCAGATGACGAGCCCGCCTTGGAGCACTCCCGTGCGCGGCTCACGAGATGCTTGACGGTACCTTCGCCGCACGTTCGATCAGCCTCCGTCATACCGAGCAAGATGCGCCGCGCGCGTCGACAGGATGGCAGCGGGCGAGCCGTGTCGGGTGATGACGATGGGCTCGCGGTCCTCCGTCGCGCGTTCGAGCCACTCTGCCAGGTGGGCCCGGGCGGCGGTGTCGGTCACTCGAATCGCCATGCGGCTTTCCTCCGGGTTGTTGTGCGTTGTCACCGTACAGCAATCTGGAGGCACGGTCAAGGCTTCCCTTGCCAGAAGCCTACCGTGTAGCCACGGGAAGTTCTCCCGTGGCTACACGGTCGATGATCGCATCACGTCGGCGCCACCGGCCACGGCTGCGTATTCCTGACGAGCCGCGCCGCGTTCTCGCCGAGGATCGACCGCAGCTCCGCCTCGGGCAGGCCCAGCGCGCGCACGCGCCGCAAGAATGGTCCCTGGCGCAGCAGCGGAAAATCCGTCCCGAAGAGCACGCGGTCGGCGCCGCAGATCTCCGCCACGACCTTGAAGACCTCGAACCGATAGAGGAACGTCGTCGCCGCCGAGTCGTAGAGGGCGTGGCCCAGCGACTGCGCCACCTCCGGCATCAGTTCGTAGAAGGGCAGGCCGCCGCCCCAGTGGGCGAAGACGGCGCGCAGGGCCGGGTGGCGGCGGGCCAATTCCCAGGCGGCGACCGGCGCGACGTCGCCCTTGCCGGGGTAGGGGTGGCCCAGCGGCTCGCTGACGTGGACGATCAGCGGCAGGCCGCGCGCGACGAGCGCCGCGGCGATCGGGTCGATCGACGGCCAGTCGTCCAGCCGGTATCCCTGCCCGTGGGGCATCAGCTCGCCCACGCCGCGCAGCCCCGCTCCCACCGCCCGGGCCAATTCGGCGACCGCCGCGGCGCCGGCTCGCGGCTGAAGTGCCGCGAAGCAGGCAAAGCGGCCCGGATACCGCCGCTGCACGTCGATCAGATAATCGTTCTGCATCTGGCAGAGCGCCGGATCGTTCCAGCCAAAGCCCAGCGCGAAGGCGCCGGCGATACCGTTCCGGTCCATCGACGCGAGCGCGTCCTCGGCCGTGGCCAGCCGCGCCCGCGGATGCGCGTAGAGCGCCGCGAAGTGGGAATCGAGCGCGAGAAACCGCGCGCGCTCGGCAATGACGTCCGGGGGGAAGATGTGGACGTGGGCGTCGACGATGTCAAACGGCGTGGCACGCCACCATGTGCCCACCACCCACGTCGCGGAAGACCGGCTCGATCTGGTGACAGATGTCCATGGCGATCGGGCAGCGCGTGTGGAAGCGGCAGCCCGATGGCGGCTTGATCGGGCTGGGAACGTCGCCGGTCAGCACGATCCGCTGGCGCTTCAGGGTCGGGTCCGGCTGGGGAATCGCCGAGAGGAGCGCCTGGGTGTATGGGTGCAAGGGCCGCCGGAAGATCTCGTCGGTCGTCGCCAGCTCGGCCAGCTTGCCCAGGTACATCACCCCGACGCGATCGCTGATGTAGCGCACCACCGCGAGGTTGTGGGCGATGAAGAGGTAGGTCAGCCCGAACTGCTGCTGGAGGTCGCGGAGCAGGTTGAGGATCTGCGATTGAATCGACACGTCCAGCGCTGAGACCGGCTCGTCGCAGATGACGAACTTCGGGTGCAGGATCAGCGCGCGGGCGATGCCGATGCGCTGGCGCTGGCCGCCGCTGAACTCGTGCGGGTAGCGGCGCGCGTACTGCGGGCGCAGCCCGACCAGCCCCATGATCTCGCGCACCGCCTTCTCCCGGTCCGACCGCGAGCCGATCCCGTGGACCACCAGCCCCTCGCCGATGATGTCGCCGATTGGCATGCGCGGGTCCAGCGAGCTGTACGGGTCCTGGAAGATGATCTGCATGTCGCGCCGCAGCTGCTTCAGGCCGTCACCGCGCACGCCGAAGACGTCCGTGCCGCCGAAGAAGACCTTGCCGTCGGTCGCCGGGACCAGCCGCAGAATCACCCGCCCGGTGGTCGTCTTGCCGCAGCCGGACTCACCGACGAGGCCCAGGGTCTCGCCGGCGCGGATGTCCAGCGAGACGTCGTCGACGGCATGGACGGCGCCGACGGTGCGGTAGAGGATGCCGCCGCGGATCGGGAAGTGCTTCACCAGATGTTGGACCGAGACCAGCGGCGTGTCGGTCGACGTGGAGCCGAACGCGGGCGTCGCGAGGGCCATCCTAGTTTCCTCCCACCGGCGCGCTCTGCTCCTCGTTCTCATAGAGCCAGCACGCGACCCTGGTCTCCCCGTGAGTGATCAGCGCCGGCTCGCGCTCGTGGCAAACGGCCATCACGTGCGGGCAGCGCGGCGCGAAGCGGCAGCCGGGCGGCAGCTTGACCAGATTTGGCACCGTTCCGGTGATCACGTTCAATCGGACCGCGCGGTCGGAGTCCAGCGCTGGAATGCTGGCGAGCAACCCCTGCGTATACGGGTGCTTCGGCTCGCGAAAGAGCGTGAGCACGTCGGCTTGCTCGACGATTTTCCCGGCGTACATCACCGCGACTTCCTGGGCCATCTCGGCGATCACCCCGAGGTCGTGGGTGATCAGCAGGAGCGCGGTGTTGCGGTCTTCCTTCAAGCCGCGCAGCAGCTCGAGAATCTGCGCCTGGATCGTCACGTCGAGCGCCGTCGTCGGCTCGTCGCAGATGATCAGCTCGGGCTGGCAGGACAGCGCCATCGCGATCATCACCCGCTGGCGCATGCCGCCGCTCATCTCGTGCGGGTACGCCTTGTAGCGCTGCTCGGGTTGGGGAATGCCGACCTGATTGAGGAGGTCGATCGTCTGCTGGTGGGCCTCGCCCCGGCTGACCTTCTTGTGCGTCAGGATGGCCTCGGCGATCTGATCGCCAATGGTGAAGACCGGGTTGAGCGAGGTCATTGGCTCCTGGAAGATCATCGCGATGCGCCCGCCGCGGACCTCGTACATTTGCTCCTGGGTCAGCGCGAGCAGGTCCACGCCGTCGAGCACGATCGCCGAGCCGGCGACGATCTGGCCGGGCGGTGGCACCAGCCGCATGATCGAGAGCGAGGTGACGCTCTTGCCGCAGCCCGACTCGCCGACCAGCCCGACCGTGCGCCCGCGCCGGATGACCAGGTCGACCCCGTCGACCGCTGGGACGACGCCGTCGGAGGTGTAGAAATAGGTGCGCAGATTGCCGAGGCGCAGGAGCTCGTCGTGGCCGTTCGGCGTTTCACGTTTCACGTGCGTGTGCCTTCTCTATCGGTTGTCAACCGGGTCCGAATTCGCCGGTAGTCTAGCACAGGGCTTCGGGTTGCGCAATTTACAGGCCGGCGAAGACGGCGACGGCACCGGCAATGTTGCCGCTATCGACGCAGTTGACGGAACCGGTCGCATCGGGAAAAATCAGAAGTCAGGAACCGGAAGGGAGAGGCGCCGATGCGACGACCAAGGACAGCCCTGCCAGAGAAGCCAGGGTTAGACGAATTGACCACGGGGTGGGTTTATTGAGCGAGGGTCATCGCACGCCGCGGCCAATCGCTGGAGAGACGTAACCGAGTGGCGGATCGGCTCCGCGAGCGCCCTCGCCTCCCGCACCGGCTCTGGACGGTGGCGACGGGAGTCGCCGGGTTCGTCGTCTTCTTCGTCATCGCCGCGCTGGTGCAGGCGCGGCTGCTGGCCGGCGTCGACCTGGCCGCCGCCGAGGCGAAGCAGGATCTCACCTCCGGCCTGTTGGACCTCTGGTCCGCGGCAGTCGGGATCGCGGTCTCGGGTGAGCTATCGGTCGTCTACGCCGGCATTGGCGTGCTCCTGCTCTGGCGAGCGGGCGTCGGGCGCTGGTCCGTCGCGCCCATGGCGTTCGTGGCGCTGGTGCCCCTCGAAGTGATCCTGAAGAGCGCGATCCACCAGCCCGCGGTGCCGCTCGCGTTTTACCGCGGCGTCTACGACCCGCTGCTGAACGTCGTTCTCCAGGGCACCTTTCCGAGTGGCCACGCGATCCGCGCCGGCTTCCTCTGCACCTTCCTGGCAATCGTGCTGAGCGCGCGGCGTGGAATCGCCGCCTGGCTCGCGCCGGTGGGACTCGGTCTGCTCGCCGTGCTCATGGGTCTGAGTCGCGTCTACCTCGGCGACCACTGGCTAAGCGACGTCGTCGCCGGTTTGATCCTGGGCGCGGCTCTGGCGCTGGTGGTGACGCCGCTGGTGATCGAACGGTTGAGGACCGAACGTTCTGGGTGACCTGATGGACTCGCCGGGTGGAAACGCTGC
>DATLRG010000530.1:0-2462 GCA_035534795.1 Chloroflexota bacterium | reverse complement strand
CACCGTGCGAGAGGCGGTCGCGGCGCGGTCGGCCGGTCGGCCGAGTCCGCCGATCGGCATCTCGGCCGATTGGCGGCTCTTGAAAGCACCGGCGAAGCCGGGGCCGGACGGACGGGCGCGCTACGAGGTCCATTCGATTGTCGCGGTGAACAGTGGCGACCTGGTGATTCGGCCGAGCGCCGGCGGATCGTTTGATCGCATTTTGGAAGCGAGCCGGCCGGAGCCGGTCGACTACGGAATCTATGAGGTTTTGGGAGAGGCGAACGTGGGAGTCGGAATTCAGGAGTCGGGGGTCGCGGGGACGGGGAACGCCGTCGGCGCGGGCGCCCCGGGGACGAACGACGCGGCGATCGCCGCCGCGGTCGAGGCGGCAACTCGGCCGCTGCGGGTTGAGCTGTGCCGGGCAACCCTTGAGGCGAAGCTGACCACGAGCGGCCTGCCGGTGCCAGCCGCGGAACAGCTGCGTGGGCAGTTCGCCGGGCGGGTGTTCGAAGCGGCCGAGGTCGACGCGGGGATCACGAGCATGAAGGCGCTGCTGGGTGCGGTCTTCGGCCAGCAGAGCATTCGCGGCGTGGGCGCGTCGGTGCTCGACCCGACGCGGCCGATGGTCACGCCGCTCGAAAAGGTCCAGGCGGCGTTCGATCGACTCTTCGGGCTCGAAGTGGCGTCGCACCTGACCGGCGTGCCGCGGCTGACCGGGATTCGCGAGGCGTACATTCTGGTGACCGGCGACAAGTATTTCGATGGCAAGTACCACTGGGAAGAGTCGGTCGTGCGCGAGGCGAACGAGACGACGACGTCGGTCATGGCGAACGTCGTCTTGAACAGCATGACCAAACGTTTGGTGAAAGACTACCAGGCGCAGCCGAAGTGGTGGGAGCCGATCGCGATCAAGGTGCCGGTGACCGATATGAAGCAGCAGAACCGGATTCGCCTGGCGGATTTCGGCAGTCTGGCGAGCGTGGCCGAGTCCGGCGCTTACGCAAACGTCGCCTGGGCGGACGCGCGGGAGAATTACACCCCGACCAAGTTCGGCAACCTGGTCGCGGTCACGTTAGAGATGTTCCTCAACGACGATCTCCACGCGGTCCAGCGGATTCCCACCAAGCTGGCGCACGCCGCGGTCGTGACGCTCAACGAGCAGGTCGCGGCGCTCTTCACCGCGAATTCGGGCGCTGGTCCGGCGATGGCCGACACCTACGACGTGTTCGACGCGACCCACCACCAGGGGAACACCTCGACGAGCACCGGCTACGATCTTTCGAGCGCCGCGCTGGAGTCGGCGATGACCGTGCTCGAAAAGATGACCAACACCGCCGGCAAGCGGATCGGGGTGAAGGGCCGGTACTTGCTGATCCCTCCGGACCTGCGCTGGACCGCCCAGGTGATCACCCAGTCGCAGTTCCTGGCGGGCTCGGCGAACAACGACATCAACCCGCTGGCCGGGGCGATCATCCCGATCGTCGTGCCCCAGCTCACCACGGCCTACCAGTGGTACTTGCTGGCGGACCCCGCCCAGATCGAGTCGATTGAGATCGGCTTCCTGAACGGGCGCGAGGAGCCGGAGCTGCTGGTGCAGGACAACCCGGCGGTGGGCTCGGTCTTCACCAACGACGAGATCAGCTATAAGGTGCGGCACATCTTCGGCCTTGGCTGGCTCGATTACCGTGGGGCGTTCGCGGCGCTGCCGGCGAGTTAGCAACCACCAGCCACCCGTCACTCCATTGGAATCCGGCCGGCTCTCGCGTGCGGTCTGGCCGGAGGGCCGGTCCTGGTGTCGCCCGGGACCGGCAATTTCTTTTCATCAATCGGACGAAAGTGCTTTTGACTCTACTTTCTGGCCCCGAGGAGGTGCGCTGGCGTGGGAATCACCTTGCTGACGGCGATGACTGCCAATTTGCGGGACGATCTCAAGGACCTGGACGCGACGAGCTATCTCTGGACCGACGCCGAGCTGCAGCGGCACCTGCAGCACGCGGTGAACGATTACCAGCGGGTGTACCCGCTCCTGGCGAGTGCGACGATCACGGTGGTCGCGGATAGTAATGGACTCACCCGACGCCAGTCGGTGGGGTCGCCGCTGCCGACCGGCTACCTCTGGACCGAGCGGGTCGAGTACCCCATCGACAACGATCCGCCGGCCTACCTGACGTTCCGGGAAGAGCTGCCCGACCAGGGCTCGCTCTACCTGCCAACCGGCGATCAGCCGCTGGCCGGGGACTCGCTCAAGGTCTGGTACGCGAGTCAGCACACCTTGAGCGCGTCGACCTCGACGATCATGACCGAGCACGAGGAGGTGATCACGCTGGGGGGCGTGGCCTACGCGGCGCAGGCGGCGACCCGGTACGCCCAGCATCGGTTGAACGCGAGCTACTGGACGCCGAAGGGCATTTCCGATTTCGCGGTGGAAAAGATGGCCGAATACAAGATCGCGCTGAGTCAGGTTGCCGCGAGCTACAGCT
>DATLRG010000529.1:0-2650 GCA_035534795.1 Chloroflexota bacterium | reverse complement strand
CCATACCCACTCAAAACCGCAACACTTCTGCTCGCGCCATGAGCAGGACCAAGCCGGCCGTTGCGAATTCGGGGAGTGTCCAGTACAATCGGAAGTACTCTGACTCGACGTGGAGGTACGGCTGCCATGAAGGCCGTTCTGATGGCGGGGGGGGAGGGCTCTCGGCTGCGACCGCTGACGATCATCCGGCCGAAGCCGATGGTGCCGATCGTGAACAAGCCGGTGATGGAGCACGTGCTCGCTCTGCTGAAGCGCCACGGCATCACCGAGGTGATCGTCACCGTTCAGTATCTCGCTTCGGTGATCGAGGATTATTTCGGGGATGGCAGCTCTTTGGGGATGCACCTCAGCTACTCCGTCGAGGAAGTCCCCCTCGGAACGGCTGGCAGCGTCAAGGCGGTCCAGGACCAGCTCGACGACACCTTCCTCGTCATCAGCGCCGATGCGCTGACGGACTTCGACCTCGGCGGAATCGTCGAGTTTCATCGGAGTCATCACGCGACCGCCACGTTGACGCTCTACCAGGTCCCGAATCCGCTCGAATACGGCGTGGTGATCATCGACGACGAGGGGCGGATCCGACAGTTCCTGGAAAAGCCGAGCTGGGGTGAGGTGTTTTCCGATACCGTCAACACGGGCATCTACGTGCTCGAGCCGACGATCTTCGATTACTACGAGGCCGGCAAGTCGGTCGATTTCAGCCAGAACGTCTTTCCGGAGCTGCTGCGCCAGAAGGACCAGCTCTTTGGCTTCGTCGCCTCCGGTTACTGGTGCGACGTCGGAAACATCCAGGAATACATGCGCGCGAACGCCGACGTGCTCCTCGGCAAGGTGGATGTCGGGCCGCTCGGCCACGAGATTGGCAGCGGCATCTGGTGCGAGACCAATGAGGTGGAGATCGCGCCGGATGCCCAGATCTACGGACCGACCTGGCTGGGCGAAGCCTGCAAGATCAAGAGCGGCGTGATCATTCGCGGTCCGAGCATCATCCGCGACTTTACCATTGTCGACTCACGCGCGCAGATCGATCGCAGCATCATTTGGCGAAACTCCTACATCGGGGAGCGCGCCGAGGTGCGCGGAGCGATCATCGGGCGTCAGTGCAGTCTGAAGAGCAAGTCGATGGTCTTCGAGGGCGCGGTCGTCGGCGACCAGACGATCGTCGGCGAGGGCGCGATCATCCAGCCCGGCGTGAAGATCTGGCCGGCCAAGGAAATCGAAACCGGCGCGACGGTCTCGAGCAGCGTGATCTGGGGCTCGCACGGCCGGCGCAATCTCTTCGGGCGCTGGGGCGTCACCGGGCTGGTCAACATCGACCTGACGCCCGAGTTCGCCGCGCGGCTCGCCGCCGCCTACGGCTCGATCCTCCCGAAAGGGTCGAACGTCGTCTTGAACCGGGACTTGCACCGCTCGCCCCGCATGATCAAGCGGGCGATTACCAGCGGCCTCCCCTCGACGGGCATCAACGTCATCGACATCAAGTCGCAGCCGATCCCGGTCGCGCGGTTCATCACCCGGAACTCGTCGGCCGTGGGCGGCGTTCACGTGCGGCTTTCGCCGCTCGACAACCGCGTCGTCGACATCAAGATTTTCGATGCGCAGGGCCTGGATATCGACCGTAAGACCGAGCGGAAGATCGAGAGCTCGTTCTTCCGCGAGGACGTGCGCCGAGTCTACTTCGACGAGGTGGGCACGATCTCGGAGCAGCCCGATCTTGCCGACGAGTACGGCCGCGCGTTCGTGCAGGCCGTGAACGTCGACGCGCTGCGTCGCATCCGCGAGTGTCCGTTGGTGCTCGACTACGCGCACTCCCCGTCGTCGGAGGTCCTGGTACCCCTGTGGACGCAGATGGGCATCGACATCGTCGGCCTCAACTCCAGCATGCTCGACGAGCGGCCGATCTGGCGCCCGGATGAGCTCGATCTGGCGATGAGCCAGCTCGCCGCCATTACGCGCAGCCTGCGCGCTCGCCTGGGCGTCCGCCTGGACCCGGGCGGCGAGCACATCTTCGCGGTCGACAACCGTGGCGACCAGATCCCCGGGTGGAAGCTGCTGGGCGCGGTTGCCTCGCTGGTGCTGCGTGAGCAGCGCGGTGGGACCATCGCCGTGCCGGTCACCGCGCCGAACCTGTTCGAGTGGGTCGCCCAGCGGTCTGGCGGATCGGTCGTGCGGACGCGGGCAGACGTGGTGGCGTTGATGGAAGCCGCCACGAGACCGGACGTCGTGCTGGCCGGCGACGATCAGGGCGGGTTGATCTTCCCGCGGTTCCAACCGGCGATGGACGCGCTGTACGCCGTCGTCAAGATTCTGGAGCTGCTGGCAACGCAAGAAGCGTCGCTGAGCGACGAGCTCGACGCGCTGCCCAGCTATTACACCGATCAGACGAAAGTGCCGTGCCCGTGGGACAGCAAGGGGAAAGTCATGCGCTTGCTCTCACAACAATACCAGAGCACGTCCCTGCAGAACGTGGACGGCATCCGGATCGACCTGGGCAAGTCGGAGTGGGTGCTCGTGCTGCCCGACGTCGATCACCCGCTATTCCACGTGATCGCCGAATCGGGCAGCGGCGACGGCGCGCGCGTCCTCATGGAAAAGTACGCCGCGCTGGTCAGTAGCCTGCAACGATAACGCTCGAGGAGGGATGGGGGCC
>DATLRG010000528.1:0-7865 GCA_035534795.1 Chloroflexota bacterium | reverse complement strand
TGGTGCTGGCTCCCTGGGGAGGCAGCACTCCCACGGTCGGCAACAACCCCATCGCCATCGCCGTTCCGGCCGGCGGCGAGCCGCCGCTCCTGATCGACGTCGCGCTGAGCGTCGTGGCCGGCGGCAAGGTTGACCTCCTCGCCGCCGAGGGCGAAACGCTACCGGCGGGCTGGTGCCTGGATGCCACCGGAAAGCCCACGCAGGACCTGGCGGCGGCGCTGGCCGGGCTGGGTGTGCCGCTCGGCGCGCCGGCCGCGGGGCACAAGGGCTTCGGGCTCGCCTTCGCGATGGAGGCGCTCGCCGGCGCGCTCACCGGCGCCCGTTTCGGCCGTGGGCACACCCTCGAGGTCGAGGACGGGCCGATTCCCTGGGACGAAGGCCACTTCTTCCTGGCGATCGATCCCGCGCTGGCGATGCCGCTGACCGCGTTCAAAGCGCGCGTCGATCAGATGGTCCGCGAAGTCCACGACACGCGGCCAATCCCGGGCGGACCGCCGGTCCACGCGCCCGGCGAGCTGGGCTGGCGCCGGCGAGAAAAGGCGCTGCGCGAAGGATTGCTGCTGCCGGGCTCCGTCTATCAGGCCCTGCGAAAATGCGCGGAGGAACGCGGGCTGGAAGGAGGGATTCCGCGACCGTCTCGGTGAACTAGTTATGCACCCGGTGGAACACGGAGGATGGATGCACAATGACCGGAGCGGGCCTCCGGTATAGGAGCCTGTCGGAGAGAACTTGGATCTCGGCCCGGGAGTAGGCTTCCTGGACAGGCAGGGAAACCGGCGATTTGGCTCCGCAGGCCGACTCCGACTTTTCTCTCCGACAGGCTGCTAGGAGATCTGTCGCTCGGCGCTGCCTTCTGGACCGAGAGAGGCACAAAGTTTGCTCCAACCCTGGACAATAACCGGCAGCCGCGTGACGACCTCTTCTCCGAACAAAATCTCGTCGACGTAACCCATGTGCAGCAGATCTATCATCCGGCAGAAGTATGACCTACCGAGATCCCACCAGCAATGATACGCGTCGACAATCAGCACGTGCTGCACGTGAACGTGGTCGCGTTCGCGCAGATCCTCAAGCTCCAGCCCGTCAAGCAGCGTTTCATAGACGCCGTCGGCGACACGGCTGCCGAAGGTCGTCGTGTAGTAGTACTCCTTGATTTCCCAGATGGCGACAGGGTTGACAGTAGCAGGAAAGCACCCGTCAACCCGGCGAGCCAATGTTCGCAACAGAACCCCATCACGGGTGAAGGTAGTTAGACTCTGGGGCGAGTAATTGGCACGGTTGGGCCCTCGATTGGCCTCGACGACCATGTTCGTGATCCCGGTCAGATCAGCAGGCCTTTTCTTTTCGCCCTTCTGCTTCTTCATTGGGATGAGTTTCGAGGAGGCGAGCACCGTAGGATCAATCCGCCCCGCCAAGGTCGCCGCGAACTTGCTCGAAAGCTGCCTCGGCACGAGGGGCGTCCATCAGATGAGACCCGGCTCGACCGTCGTGGCGGCTTCGGCGTGCGGGCTACAGAGTGTCGGCCTGGAGATCGACCAAGAGTACTTTGACCTGGCGGCCGGCGCGGTCCTAAAGCTGAGCACGTACACGCCAACCGAGGTAAGCCGCGACGGCACGCTCAAGGGAAAAGCCGTCTACCGTCGACAGGACATTGCCCTGAGAGGCGGCAAGCCAGTCCCCATCAATGGACACCGTTAGTCAATCGCTCGGGAAGGTGTCGGGATCAGCTTTCGCCTAGCCCGTCAGGCCGCCTACATCCCCATCGCGTGATACCCCGAGTCGCAGAACAGCACGACCCCGGTCACGTTGCGCGCCAGGTTGCTGGCCAGGAAGACGGCCACGTCGCCGACTTCGGCCGCCTCGGTGTTGCGGCGCAGGGGCGCGACCTCGCGGACGTGCTCTTCCATGCGCGGGAATCCCTGGATGCTCCGCGCCGCGAGCGTCCGGATCGGCCCGGCCGAGATCGCGTTGACTCGGATGTTCAGCGGCCCCAGGTCCGACGCCAGGTAGCGCATCGACGACTCGAGTGCCGCCTTGGCCACGCCCATGACGTTGTACTTGGGGAACACCCGGTCGCTGCCGAGGTAGGTCATGGTGATGATGCTGCCGCCGCCGCGCTTCTCCATCAGCGGCGCGGCCTTGCGCGCGAGCTGGACCAGCGAGTAGGCGCTGATGTCCATCGCGGTGCGGAAAGCATCCCGCGTTGTTTCGAGGAACGGATTTTCCAGGGCCTCGCGCGGGGCGAAGGCAATGCTGTGGACCAGGATGTCCAGCCCGCCAAACTCGCCGTCGACGCGCTCGAAAGCCGCGTCGACCTGCGCGTCGTTCAGCACGTCGCAGGGAAGAGTCAAGGATTCCGCGAGCGTTCCTGCCAGGTCGTTCACCGTATCTTTGACTCGCTCCGCCTCGTAGGTAAACGCCAGCCGTGCCCCGGCCCCCGCGAGCGCCTGCCCGATGCCCCAGGCGATGCTGCGGCGATTCGCGACGCCAAAAACGAGACCAAGCTTGCCTTCCAGCACGAAAGCCTCCTGCGCCCGCGGCGAATGACGAGTGACAAGTGATTAGGACGAGGTCGTTCCTCACTCAGTCCTAATCACTTGTCACTCGTCACTCCGTCATTCGCCAAAGTAGTCTGCCAGGTTCGCGTGGGGTGGCGTCCGATCGCGGGGCAGCGAGCCAGCCAGCTCGAACATCACGCCCAGCGGCGCCGGTGCCAGATCGTCGTAGCGGCCATTATACTCGGTCCCGCCCCAGCGCGTGCCGACCGCCAGCGTGTCGAACCGGGTGAAGGCAGACGTCGCGCGGTCGTAGGCCAGGAATCCCAACAGCCAGGCGTCGAAGCCGCGGTCCTGGTCGGACTCTGGAGGCTGGAATCCACGGATCGCCCAGGTGCCGTGGGCGTGATTGCGAATCCGCCCCTCCAGGCGTAGCTCGACCACCTCGCCGTCGAGGCCGGTCACTTCGACCGTCAGGTCGGCGACCTCGACGTCCTCCGCGCGCCACGCGGGCGTCTCGCCACGGGTGCTGTCCAGCAGATGAAAACGTGCGATCCGCCGAACGATTGGCAGCGGCACGGGCATCACCCCGCCGATCCGAGGATCGGTCGGCACCAGCGACGCCGCCTCTTCCCGGGTGAACCAGGCGTAGTCGTGGTTGAAAGCGTGGCGACGGAGGTCGTCGGGCCGCGTATCGGCGGCGCGCGGCAGGTCGCGCGTCGTGGTCAGCAGCACGAGGCCCCCTTCCGGGTAGCGCGAGCGAAAGCGGGGATCCGGATCGTAGGTGTCCGGCGCTTCGGCGATCGTGCGCGGGTTTTCTTCCCAGCGATCGAGCGCCCGTTCGAGCATGCCCAGCAGCGGTCGTGCCTCGCGGGTGTTCACCGAGGCCAACAGCGTTCCGTCGGCCCGGAAGGCGTAGAGTCCCTGGCGGCTGGCGCTCGGCAGCGTCCGCCCAGCGTAGTGGCCCTGCTCGGCGATGTAGCGGAAGTACTCGCCCTTGGCGTCCTGCTGGGCGCGCTGCAGCGGCGAACAGTTCTCCGCGACCGGCACGAACCGCTCGGAGACCACGCGAATAACCTCGGGGTCGGAGAAGACGAGCGCACGGCTCGCGACCCCGTTGTTTCAGACACAGCCCAGGGGATTACCGTTCATCGCCCACATGAAGACAGGCTTGTTCACTTCCTGCGCGCGTCGGCGGGCCGCCCAGAGGTCCGTCTCCCACGGAATTGCCGCCCAGCGCTCTTCGTCGGGCTTCGCGCTGATCAGGTCGCGTAGCCGATCGAGATCGGCTGGCTTGATCGCAGTCGCGGCTGCGTTGGAAAGTCCGGAATGAATCACCTGTACCTCCGCCTTCTGGCTCCTATCTCCTTGCTTGGTCCTAGTTTATCACACCGGCCCACAATGCTATAATCGCGCGGGTAATGGTACGATTGCCAAGGGAGAAACGATGGCTCGCGTGATTCTGAATCGGGTCAGCAAAGCCTTTGGCGACGTTTTCGCGTTACGCGAACTGGATCTCGACGTCTACGACGGCGAGTTCCTCGTCATGGTCGGCCCGTCCGGGTCCGGGAAATCGACTGCGCTTCGCCTGGTTGCCGGCCTCGAAGAGCCCTCCTCGGGCGAGATCTTCATCGGCGATCGCCTCGTGAACAACCTGGCACCCAAAGACCGCGACGTCGCGATGGTGTTTCAGAGTTACGCGCTCTACCCACACATGAACGTCCACGACAACCTGGCCCACCCGCTCCAGCTTCGCCACGTTCCGAAGGCAGAGCTCGAGGAGCGCGTCCGCCGGGTCGCCGAGCTTCTGGGCATCTTGAACCTGTTGCAACGTCGTCCCAAGGAATTGAGTGGTGGCGAGCGCCAGCGAGTCGCTCTCGGGCGCGCGATCGTGCGAAACCCGGAAGTCTTCCTCATGGACGAGCCACTCTCGAACCTCGACGTGAAGCTACGCGTGCGGACGCGCGCCGAGCTGATCAAGCTGCACGAGCGCCTGCGCACGACGACGATCTACGTCACCCACGATCAGCAGGAGGCGATGACCCTGGGCGACCGCATCGGGGTGCTCAACAGCGGATTGCTCCAGCAACTGGGCCGCCCGGACACTCTTTACAATCACCCCGCCAACCTCTTCGTCGCCGGGTTCATCGGCAGCCCGTCGATGAATCTGCTCGAGGGCCAGATGATTACCCGTGACGACAAGCTCCTGATCGACGGTCGTGGCTTTTCGCTGCAGATTCCGCCCGAGCGTGCCAGCCTGGTCGACCGGTACGCTGGCCGTGACGTGGTCGTCGGGATTCGCCCGGAGCACATCTTCGACAAAGCGGAAGTGGCCGAGGCGCCACCGGGCGCCGGTTTCACGGCACAGGTCGATCTGCTCGAGCCCCTGGGGAGCGAAACGCTCGTCCACGCGCTCGTCGGCGGCCAGGCGATCACGGCGAAGGTGAGCCCGGACACTGAGATGCGCCGCGGCCACGTCACCGAGCTCGTGGTCGATACCCGGCATCTCCATCTCTTCGATCGCGAGACTCAGCGCGCCATCACCCGGTAGGGCCTCGCTCCTACGAGCGAGCTGACAGAGGATACAGCGATGAGCGGATTGGCGCTCACCCTCGTGACGAAAGACTACGACTACCTCGCCCCCCTGGCCTGCGGGGACGTCGTCGCCGCGGGCCTCGACCTGAAGCTCGACCGCGATACCTCCGGCGCCCTCGATCGGACCCTGGCCGACTCGTCGATCCAGGCCGGCGAGCTGTCGCTCAGCCGCCATGTAGTCCGATTGTCCGAGGGCGATCGGAGCTTCGTCGGCGTACCGTTCTTTGCGTACCGCGCGTTCCGCCAGCGCTGCTTCTTCGTTCGCCGCGACAGTGGGCTCCGCGACTTCAAGGATCTCGCCGGCCGGCGTGTCGGCACCAACGAGTGGCCGGCCACGGGCAACACCTGGGGCCGCGCCGTCCTCCGCGAGCAGGGAGTACGCATCGATCGGCTGCGGTGGTGGGTCGGCTCGGTCGACGGCGCGCCCTCCGGCCGGTCGCAGGGCACGCTCCCAGCGTACGTCCAGACCGCATCCCCAGACCGTCCACTGCGCGACATGCTGCTGGAGGGCGAGCTCGACGCGCTGGTGTGCCCGTGGCCACCGAAGGGGTTCGACGAGCCCGGCAGCCCGATCGTTCGTCTCGTTCCAGACTATCGGACGGCCGAACAGGACTACTACCGCCGCACCGGCATCTATCCCGCGCATCATCTCTTCGGCGTTCGGAAGGAGTTGTACGACCGCGCGCCGTGGGTAGTCCGTGGCCTCTACCTGGCCCTCGAGCAATCGAAAACGGTCTGGCAGACGAGCCGCCGCCAGTTAGCAGAATCGACGCCCTGGACTCTGGCGGATATCGAGGACGCGACCGCGCTGATCGGCCACGATTGGCACGCCAATGGCTTCGCGGCAAACCGCAAAATGCTCCAGGCATTCTGTGACGAGCAGTTGGCGCAGGGACTGACCGCGAAGCCGTTCGACATCACGACGATCTTCAGCGAATTCGACGCGGTCACCAAGCAGTAGTGCTCTACGCGGCGGGTCAGGCTGGATGAGGTGGATTAAACATTGGCCCGGTGGGCCAATGTTTCATCCACCTCATCCAGCCTGGCCCGCCGCACCGACCAGTTTGCGGTATCACGCGTCGCCTACCGTCCTTGCCAGGTGGCGGGGCGCTTTTCCAGGAAGGCGCACATGCCTTCCTGGGCATCGGCGGCGAGCGCGTTGAGCGACATCACTTCCCTGGCGTAGCCGTACGCCTGCGGCTGTGGCATGTCCAACTGCTGATAGAAAGCCTGCTTGCCCAGTCCGATCACAAACGGGCTCGCGGACACGATCTGCCGCGCCAGGGCGCGCGTTTCCGCTTCGAGCGCGTCCGCCGGAACGACGCGATTGATCAGGCCAAGTCGCTTGGCCTCGACGGCCGAGATCGACTCGCCGGTGAGCAGCATCTCCAGGGCCTTCTTCCGACCGATCGCCCGACTCACCGCGACCATCGGCGTCGAGCAGAACAGGCCGATCTTGACGCCAGGCGTCGCGAACGTCGCCTGCTCGGAGGCAACCGCCAGATCGCAGGTGGCGACCAACTGGCAGCCCGCGGCGGTAGCGACGCCGTGGACCTGCGCGATGACTGGCTGAGGAATGCTCTGGATGGCCTCCATCAACCGCGTGCAGACCTCGAACTCGTGGCGATAGAAGGCCGGCGATTGACCGATCATCTCCTTGAGATCGTGACCGGAGCAGAAAGCCGGCCCGCTACCGCGCAGGATCACTGCTGCCACGCCCTCATCCTGCCCGATGGCGCCGAAGCAGGCGATCAGCTCGGTCATGTGCTCGATCGAGAGGGCATTGCGCTTCTCGGGCCGGTTCATCGTCACGTAGCCGAGCCGGTCCACGACGTCGAACAAGATGTCGCGGTAGGGTCGGGCAACTGAGTGCGCCATGACACGACCTCCTCTGAAACGTCCACGCGCCACCCGATGCCCGCTCGCGTGGCGTGTGCATCCCGGCGACCGCGACCAGTACTCTACCAACCGATACATGACGGCGACGGACAGCACAGGTCGTTAGCGGAACTGGTCTCTCGCCAAAATCTTCGCTTCGAGACCGGGAACGCGTTGAAAGTCGGTATCCGTCGTAACGAGCGTCAGGCTGCGCTCCAATGCGGTGGCTGCGATCAGCGTATCGATGTCACCGATCAAGCCTGGGCCGTGGGGAGGGCGAAGCTCGCGACGTATCTGAGCGTAGCGCTCGAGAACGGGAAACGTCAGGAAATACGGGTAGATCTCCCGCAGCAGCGTTCGCAACACAGCATGGTACTCGGGCAAGCCGGAGCGACCCTGGAGATACTCCATCACCTCGGCGTAGACAAGAATACTGGTCGTGACCTCGTGGCGAGCGATCCAGGGTGTGATCAATGCAACGGCCCCCTGGCGCCCGTGGAGAAGAGCAGCGAGAGGCGCGGTATCTAGCAGATAGCGCCTCATAGCTCGATTGGGAGAGTTGGGACGCTTTCACGCCGGATCCGCTCGAGCGCCTCTGCCATCTCGTCCCAGTCCAGGTCACTCCACGCACCGATGACACGCAATGCATCCTCGGCCGAGTTTGGCGGCAGAGCCGCATTAGCCAACGCCTCATCAGCAAAATAGCGTGCGATCTCCTGGCCGTCCTCCTGCAGGACAAGTCCGATTAAGGGCTGGTCGCTACGGGCTGACAAGATGGATTCTCTGCCGGCCTGATGTTTGATCATGGTGCATACCTCGACGAACAGAACGCAAGAAGTATAACACCAATTGCCCATCGGCGGCCCGCCAGTGCATGATCCAGGAAGGGATTCGGGG
>DATLRG010000527.1:0-4342 GCA_035534795.1 Chloroflexota bacterium | reverse complement strand
CCAACACGCCCTGGATGCACCCCCTAGCCGGGCGCGCGGTAGAGCAGCTGATATTCCTGATAGAAGCGGTAGATGTTGCGGACGTACTCGCTGGTCTGCTGGAAGGGAATCTCCTCGACCAGCAGGTCCAGGTCGCGGCGGGGGTTGTCGGCGAGCCAGCTCTGGACGCTTCCCCCGCCGGCGTTGTACGCGGCGAGGGCGAAGAACGGGTTCCCCCCGAATGCCTTGACCTGCGAGGCCAGGTAGGCTGCCCCCATCTGGATCGCCGTCCGCGGCTGGTAGAGGTCCGACTGGGTAAAGCCCGTCAGCCCAAGCTGGGCGGCGACGCCGCTGGCTGTTCCCGGCTCGAACTGCGTCAGGCCGATCGCGTCGGTCACCGAGCGCGCCCGCGGATCGAACGCGGACTCCTGGCGGATCAGCGCGACGAGCAGCAACGGGTCGACGCCGTACTGCTGCGAGGACTGGACGATCAGGTCCTCGTACGGGAGCGGATAGACCAGCCGCTGCAGCAAGAGCGGCGACTGGTACGCGTTTGGCGCGGGCGAGATCAGCAGGAGCTGATACGCCGCGGCCATCGACGCGCGGGTGAGGCCGGCCCGATCGAGCGTGTCGGCCAGCGCGTAGAGCGAACGGCCGTCGCCGGCAAACTGGGTCATCGCCTCCTGGACTTCGTTCTGCTCGTCGGCGGTCAGTCCAGTCGCAGCGAAATCCTGGATGCGGGCGAGCGTGGTGCCCTGGGCGATGGGAGCGCCGAGGTAAGGCTGCCCGCGGCCGTCGCCCGTCGGGCCTGTCCAGGTCGCCAACCACGTCTCGAGGTCGGAGCGCTCTTTCATCAGCTCGGCGGTCGTCGGCTGGACCAGCGGCTGCGTTGGGACCGACGCGGCGGTGCCTCCCGCCAGCTCACGGGCTCGGAAGGCGTAGTAGTCGCCGGGATCGGCCTTCCAGGCAAGCTGGTAGGCGTGTTGCACCGCGGCGGTATTGCCGGCTCGCTGCTCGACCTTTCCGAGCCACAGCAGCGATGGGGCGCTCCCGGGACTCGACGGCCAGCGATCCAGCACCGACTGCCAGACTGCCTGGGCCGCGTTGAAGTCGAGGTTTTCGTAGTCGGCCCAGCCCACGTCGAAAGCCGCCGTCGGGGCAAGCGGGCTCGCGGGGAAAGACGCCATGAGCTGCTGTTCCAGCGCGACGGCCGCGTCACTCTGCCCGCTCTGCTTCAGGTCCTGGGCGGCGTCGGCGAGGGCCCGCGGCGCGCTGGCATCGGACTTGTGCTGCTGGGCGAACGTCGTCAGGAGCGAGACCGCCGGACCGGCGCTACCGGACTGGGCCAGCGCCTGCCCTTCGAGGAGCACCGCCGCGCCGAGCCGCGGATCGCTCGGGGCCGTCGCGACGAAGCGATCGATCTGCGCCGCGGCGCCGGCGTGCTGGTCCAGCATCGCGCGGCCGCGGTCGTAGCGGGCCGTCGCGGCATCGGGACCGGCCGGATTCTGGTCCAGATAGTTTCCGAGCGACGTGGTCGCCTGATCGAACTGGCCGGCTTTGAGGTACGCCTCACCGGCCGCGAAGCTGGTCGGCGGAGCGCCGAGCGAATTCAACGCGGCGATGACCCCACCCGTGTCGCTGCCCGCCGCGCCGCCGTCGAGGAGCCGGCGGTATTCCGCGATCGCCTGCTGGGTCTGGCCGGCGCGCTGCCACGCGCCCGCCTGGAGAAATTGATAGTGGGCCCGCGACGAGGGAGTGTTGCTGGGCCGCGCCGCGAGCGTCGCGTACCAGTCGACCGCGTCCGCGACGTGCCAATTCCGGATCATCGCCGCGCCAACGGTCTCGGCCGCTTTGGCTTCCTCCGACAGCGGCAGTCCGGCTTCGACGGCGCGTTGCAGCAACGGGAGCGCGGCCGCTGAATTCCCACTGGCCTGATCGATCTGCGCGAGGTCGAGCTGCGCGTAGCCGTCGAGCGCGTGGTCGCTCGTCGTCGCCAGGTACTGGTGCAGGTAGCTGGCGGCCTGGTCGCGCTGGCCCTGCCGCAGGGCAAACTCGCCGAGCCCGAACGCGACCCGCGGTGCATCTGCCCCGGCCGGATATTTTGACAAATAGGTCCGAAACGCCTGTTCCCCACCTGCCGTGTCGCCGCTCGTCAGCGCGACCTGGCCCAGTAGAAACTGGGCGTGCGCGGCGACCGTGGCGTTCGCGTCCCTGGCGAGCTGTTCGAGCTGCGCCCTGGCCTGGTCCACGTCGCCATCGCCCACCTGCCGCTGAACGGCGACGAAACGCGGATCGCCGTCGAGGCTCGTCCCGATCACGGCCGTCTTCGGCAGTAGTGCCGCTGGCGCCGGCTCGCCCGGCAGCAGGGCCGGCGACTCGGCCACTGGCGGCAGCGGGACCGCGATCGCGACCCCGGGCACCGGTAGGAGCGGCACCGGGTTCGGAGCGGCTGGTCGGGCCGCCGAGGTGCTGGCGGCGGTCGGAGACGGGGGAACGTTCTGGGTGATACGCGGAGCACCAGGCGACAGCGTCCGGATCGTGAGCAACGCCGCGAGAGCCAATGGCACCGCCAGGGACCACGCGTACTGAGTGGCGGGATGCTTCTTCATGAATGGTCCTACCCCGGGGACGAGGCGATGAGGCGCGCCCGGGACAAAAACGTTGCTCGATGCTACCACAAAGGCTGACCGATTCAATAGCCGAAAAGTCCTGGTTGGTCGCGCGTTTGCTAGAGAGGGTCAGGGGGTGGGGCAGCCGGGGGCGCACGATTCCGCGTTATGCCCGCTGCACGGGTGCGCCTTGCGCGCGGGTTTCGGAGCGTGCTATTCTATGGCAAGGTGCGGGGAGAGAGAGTCGGCAGTAGCGCTCGATCGGGCGGCTGGAGGTACCTGGCGGTGATCAGTCAGGAATTGCTGGATATTCTGGTGTGTCCGGCCTGCAAGACGAAAGTTGTTCTCGAAGACAATCTGCTATCGTGCGAGGGTTGCGGTCGGCGCTACCCGATCCGGGATGGGATCCCGGTCATGCTGATCGAAGAAGGTGATCGGCTGCGCCGGCGCGACGCGGCGCAGTAGAGTCTCAGGCGGCGCGGGTCGCTTTGGCTGATTTCAGCAGTTGGATCACGTCGCGGTCGCTCACCTGGGCGAAGTCTTCGTAGAACAGCCCCACGGCGTAAAACGGCTCCGGCGTCGCGAGAGCCACCGCGTCGTCGCATTCGACCGCGAGCCGCTCCAACGTGCCGGCAGGAATCACCGGCACTGCCATGACGACCGGCGTGCCACCCTGGTGTTTCACCGCGCGGAGGGCCGCGAGCATGGTGTAGCCGGTCGCGACGCCGTCGTCGACGACCAGCACCGGGCGGTCCCGCATCGTCGGTAATGACGCGCCAGCACGGTAGAGTCCCACCCGCCGTTGAATTTCCTGTTCCTGGCGGTGGACTTCCTGCTGGACGTACGTCGGCGCGATGTTGTACACGGCGATCTCTTGATCGTTCAGGACCACCTGTCCGCCTTCCGCGACCGCCCCGATGGCGTACTCCGGATTTCCCGGCGCTCCCACTTTTCGCGTCACGATCGCGTTGAGCTCGGCGCCGAGCACGCGCGCCACCTCGGCTGCCACGACCACGCCACCGCGCGGGAGACCGAGGACCAGCGTCGACGGTCCGCGGTAGCGCTCGAGCGCGAGCGCCAGGTCGCGCCCCGCGTTCGCCCGGTCCTTGAACAGAAAGGGCATCATTCGCCTCCAGCCGGATAGATTGTAGTCGCCGGCACACCCCGTGCCAACCTCCAGGGGGCGTCGGAACGGTTCTTGCTTGGCTTGCCCGAAGCGGTCCGAGCGACGGACGGGTGCATCGTCTCTCGCCAGGGGGTGAAGGCGGGCGCGCGCGATCGTCGTGGAGATCGCCAGCCGGAAAGGAGGGCTTGGGCCATGCCCAAGAACGAAAAGCACGAGATGACCGTCCGCGAGGCGGGCAAAAAAGGCGGCGAGGCCGTCAAGGAGAAATACGGTCCGGAGTTCTACTCGAAGATCGGCAAAAAGGGTGGGGAAGCCGTCGCAGAAGAACGCGGACGCGAATTTTACTCCGAGATCGGCAAGAAGGGCGGCGAAGCCGTCAAGCGCAAGCACGGACCCGAGTTCTACTCCGAGATCGGCAAGAAGGGCGGCGAAGCGGTCAAGGAGAAGCACGGGCCCGAATACTACTCCCGCATCGGCAAAAAGGGCGGGAAGACCAGCAGCAAGGCCAGGGAAGGGCAGGGTAAGTAGCCTGCCAGCCAGGGCCGAGCTCGGTGCTACTCCGCGCGGGTAGCCGAGAAGGCAGAGCCGGGGGCGGGAAGGGCACAGGGTGCGACGCACCCTGTGCCCT
>DATLRG010000526.1:0-2407 GCA_035534795.1 Chloroflexota bacterium | reverse complement strand
AGGCCGCTGTCTTCCAGTACCACCCCGAGAACGATCGCGACGGCTTCCTGCCCGGCACCACCATTCCCCGACGCACCTACCGCGTCCAGCTCGAGCTCCTCGGCGACGAGTACGTCAAGGCCGTCGGGATCCCCCTCGGCTGAGACCGGGTGATACGGCGAACAGACGACACGGCAAGATCGCGTCGCGAACGCGAAGGCGAGGGCGCGCTATAATACCCACAGCCGGTGTCCGACGATCGTCCGATCGCCCGGAGCCAGAGGGACGGCGAAGGAGGACGAGCGGATGATGCCCCTGACGGACGTTCGCGTTCTGGACCTGGGTCGGCACCTCGCCGGCCCCACCTGTGCGATGTGGTTGGGCGACCTGGGCGCCGACGTGATCAAGATCGAAAACCCGGAGCGTGGCGAAGACGGACGCTCCTCCGGCCCACCGTTCTTCCAGGGCGAGAGCGCGTTCTTCCTCTCGGCAAACCGCAACAAGCGCTCGCTGACGCTCGACCTCAAGCGGCCCGCGGGCCAGGACCTGTTTCGCCGGTTGGCCGATACCGCCGACGTGGTGGTCGAGAACTTCCGCCCGGGGGTGATGGACGCGCTCGGAGTCGGATACACCACGGTGTCAGAACGCAATCCCCGGATCATTTACTGCTCGATCTCCGGCTACGGCGCCGATGGTCCCTTCGCCCAGCGCCCCGGCTTCGATCAAATTATCCAGGGGACCAGTGGCTTGATGAGCATCACCGGCTTCGAGGGAGAACCGCCGGTCCGCGTCGGCATCCCAATCGCCGATCTGCTGACTGGCTTGTTCGGCGCGTACGGCGTCCTGGCGGCGCTCCAGGCGCGCGAGCGGACCGGCCGCGGACAGATCGTGAATACCTCCCTCCTGGAAAGTATGGTTGGCATGCTCACCTTTCAAGGCGTGCGCTACTTGAACGGCGGTGGAGTGCCGCCACCCGCCGGCAATCACCACCCGATCAACGCGCCCTATGGCGTCTTCAAGACGAAAGACGGCTACGTCACCCTCGGAGCGACCGGCGCCAAGCGCTGGCGGACCTTCTGTGACCTCCTCGGGACGCCAGAGTGGCACGACGATCCGCGCTTCGCGACCAACGGCGGCCGCTTCGCGAACCGCTACGAGCTGGCCCGGCTGATCGAGGAGAAGCTCCAGGCGCGCACCTCCGGCGAGTGGGAAGTCATCCTGAACGCGAGCGGGATTCCCTGCGGCCCGATCTACACCGTGGATCAGAGCCTGGACCACCCCCAGGTGCGACACCGACAGATGGTCGTCGAACGCGAACACCCGGTGCTCGGCATCGTGCGGCTGCTCGGCCTGCCGGTCAAGCTGAGCGACACGCCCGGCGACATTCACCGGACCCCGCCGCTCCTGGGCCAGCACACCGACGAGATTCTCCACGGCATCGGCGTCTCGGATGAGGAGCTGGTGCGCCTGCGGTCAGCCAACGTTATTCGATAAGGTATGGAGGGTACATTCACCGTTGTCGGTGTGAACGGACCCCGAGGAGAAGACATGGAATCTGCCGCGAACGACGTACTCTTCGAACGGCGCGGACCAGTGGCCTGGGTGACCTTCAATCGACCGCGCGCGCGCAACGCGATGACGTTCGCGATGTACGATCGTCTGGCGGAGATCTGCGACGAGGTCGAGGCGGACTCCGACGTCCGCGTCCTGGTCTTGACCGGTGCCGGCGACAAAGCGTTCGTCGCCGGCACCGACATCGGCCAGTTTCAGACGTTCACCGATCCACGGCACGCGCTGGACTACGAGGAGCACATGGACGGCGTGATCGGCCGACTCGACGCCCTGGCGCGTCCGACCATCGCCGCGATCCGCGGCTACGCCGTCGGCGGCGGTGCCAGCATGGCCCTCGCCTGCGACATGCGCATCTGCACGCCCGACGCCCGACTCGGCGTACCCATCGCGCGCACCCTCGGCAACTGCCTCTCGATGAACAACTACGCCCGCCTGATCGACCTGATCGGCTCGGCGCGGACCAAGGAGCTGATCTACCTGGCGAAGATGATCGAGGCGGACGATCTGCGGACGATGGGCCTGGCCAACGAGATCGTGGCGCCGGCTGACCTGGAAAGCCGCGTGCAGCAGATCGCCGAACAGATCGCCGGCCACGCGCCGCTCACGATTCAGGTGACCAAGGAGTCCGTCCGTCGCATCCTCGCGCACCGGCGCATTCCACGCGCCGACGACCTGATCCTCAAAGCCTACATGAGCGAGGACTTCCACGAGGGCGTTCACGCATTTCTCGAAAAGCGGCAGCCGCTGTGGAAGGGACGGTGACGCCGGACCAGTCATCCGTCATTCAGAGGGGGTCTGCACGGTGTCAGTGGGTGGGGAGATTTGCGCTGCAAATCTCCCCACCCACAGACACCGT
>DATLRG010000525.1:0-2310 GCA_035534795.1 Chloroflexota bacterium | reverse complement strand
GTGTGCCAAGCGCACCGCTCACGCAACACCGCGCGACGGACGCTCATCTATTGGGATCTGAAAAGTCCAGCCGTAACTGCCGGGGGCCCGGCCCCGGGCGGACCGGGATCACTGCGGAGAGGGCGCGGCAGGGCTGACCGTCGGGGTCGGGAATGGCCACCTCGACGTAACGGCGTTGCGTGAGAAAGCCGTCGATGCTCGTGCGAAGCGCGGCGATGTCGGCTCGCAGCCGCCAGGTCTCCTCGGGGAAGGTCGGATCGTCGAGCACCAGAAACAGGCGATTCGCCAGGTGGAAGCGGCGCTCCCGACTCTGGTGGGTGTAGAACCAGACGGCAGTTTTGGCCTGATCCGCGAAAAAGGCGTCCGCGCGCCCCGCGAAGGCGCGCGGCAGCTCGCTCGTCTTGAGGTCGAACGGCACGCCGTCGATCGTGAAGTCGACCTCGTGGTCTTTGGGCGGACCCGGCTCGACCCCGGCGTGGCAGAGGAACAGCAGCTCGGCCTGGCGCGCGCCCCAGAAACAGTACCAGCGGCGCAGGGCGTACTGGACGAACTCCGTCCGATCGAGATTGCGCTCGAGCGCGACCTGCGTGGCGCGCGCTCGGACGCTGTCGAGAGCGCGCAGCCGAAAGATGAACGGGCACAGTCCATCCCAGGCGTCATTCTGGACCCGACCCCACGGGACCTCCGCGACGATGCGCGTCAACTGGCGGCCGATCCGCGCGATCTCGGCGGTTCGCTCCGCGGGTGTTTGCGGACCCGCGGCTTCGTCGGCGGCCCACGCCGGTTGGCGGCGGGAGGCAGCCGGCCGGGTCGATCGGCGCAGGGGCGCGTACGGCGAATAGGGCCGTGGTGGCGGCGGAAAGAATGGCTCCATAGACCGATTGTATCCGATGGCGGCGACGGGCGCACGTCGGGCGTGGCCACTTCTGGGTGTCGCCCGCCTCGCCGGGCGCTCGCCTGATATAATGAACAGAAACTACGATGGACGGGAACGGCGATGGACCGACGTCAGCTCGCGACAGGGGCAGGCATAATTGGACCGACACTCTTTGTCGCGATCTTCACGTTCGAGGGTTGGCTTCGCCCCAGCTATAAACCACGCGGAATGGTGGTCAGTGAGCTGGCACTCGGTCCACGCGGCTGGATTCAACGCGTCAATTTCGTTGTTTTCGGAGTGCTGTCCCTCGTGTTTACGCGTGGTATTGCCGCTGAGTTTCAAGAGGGAAAGGCATCGCGGGCTGGCCCCATACTCCGTCGGGCGCTCACCGCCGCCGGCGGCACCGAATGCCTTGAATCAATGGATTGGTCTCATTCAACGATCGGCCCTGGTCACCTACTTGAGCTGGCTCTTCACCTTTGCGTTGGCACTCCGCGGGCGAAGTAAATGGGGCTGGGAGTAAGGATGGTGATATGAGTGACAGGCGCACAGTCGAACCCATCGCGACCGGCTTCAACTCTCCGGAAGGCCCCGCCTTCGCCGAGAACGGCGATCTCTACTTCGTGAACTGGCTCAGCAGCTCGATCAATCGGCTCGGCGCAGATGGCACCGCGCGGGAAGTGGTGAACACCGGCGGCATCCCGGCCGGCCTCGCGTTTCACCGCGACGGCACGCTCTACTGCGCCGACGAGGGCCAGGACATCCACGGCGTCATCCGCATTGGCGCTGCTGGAGAGATCACACGCTTCGTCGACCGCTACCAGGGGCAGCCGCTGAACGGCGCGAACGATCTGGTCTTCGACCGCGACGGCACGCTCTACTTCTCGGACCCCTGGGGCTCGTCCGATCGGAACCCAATCGGCGGCTTCTACCGCGCGTTCCCGGACGGCCGGCTGGAGCGGATCGACAGCGGTCTGGCCTTTCCCAACGGCGTCGCGCTCAACGCCGACGAATCAGCCGTCTTCCTGGCGGAAACGCGCCCCAATCGGGTCCTTCGGTACGCGATCGGGAAGGATGGCACGTTGGGCGAGCGGACCGTGTTCGCACGGTTGAGCGGCGTGCCCGGTCCCGACGGCATGGCCTTCGACGCCGCGGGGCGCCTCTACGTCGCGCAGCACGGCGCCGGCCGCGTCGTCGTTCTGGACGCCGACGGCCGAGAGGTCGACGAGATCCAAACTCCTGGCCGCCAGCCGACCAACGTCGCGTTCGGCGGACCCGGCTTCGACACGCTCGCGATCACCGAGGTGCAAACGGCGTCGGTCTACCGTGTCAAGCTCGGAGTGAAAGGGCAGCGGCTGTTTGGCGGATTGCACCATCAGTGATGCGACGGAACGCCCAGGTGGTCAGCGCAGGGTTTGCCAGGCAAACCCTGC
>DATLRG010000524.1:0-5637 GCA_035534795.1 Chloroflexota bacterium | reverse complement strand
CTCGCCGCAGCGACTGCAGTGGCCGACGCTGTGGGCGTGGTCCTCGGTCCGCACCAGCAGGCCCTGTTGCTGGAGCTGGGCGACGACGGCAGCCCGCGCGGCGTTGCGATCCAGTCCGGCGAACGGCCCGCCCTCGGCGTTGACCGTCCCGTTCGGGTTCAGGATGTTGATCATCGGCAGGCCGTGGCGTTGGCCGATCTCGTAGTCGGTGGGATCGTGGGCTGGCGTTACTTTCACGGCACCCGTCCCAAAGTCGGGGTCCACCGCGGCGTCCGCGACGATGGGCAGAACGCGGCCGATGAAGGGCAGCATGACGCGACGTCCGACCAGGCCAAGGTAGCGCTCGTCGCTCGGATTGACGGCGACGGCAGTATCTCCGAGCATCGTTTCTGGACGGGTGGTGGCGACGACGACGAAGTCTGGCTCGGTCTCCCTTTCATCCACCGGTATCAGTGGATAGCGGACGAAATAGAGCTTGCCGACTGTCTCCTCGTGGTCGACTTCGAGATCCGAGAGAACGGTCGTGCAGCGCGGGCACCAGTTCACGAGATAGTGCCCGCGGTAGATCAGTCCCTTCTCGAAGAGGCGCACGAAGGCGACGCGGACGGCTCGCGACAACTGCTCGTCGAGCGTGAAGCGCTCGCGCGACCAGTCGACCGACGCGCCCAGGCGCCGGAGCTGCATGTCGATGATGTTGCCGTACTTTTGCTTCCAGTCCCAGACCCGAGCGACGAATTTCTCACGGCCGAGGTCGAAGCGGGTGAGGCCCTCGCGCGCGAGCACTCCCTCGACCACGTTCTGGGTCGCGATGCCGGCGTGATCGGTCCCGGGGAGCCAGAGGGTGGGCTGGCCGGTCATCCGGTGCCAGCGGACCATGAGATCCTGGAACGCGACGAACATCGCGTGACCGTAATGCAGCTCGCCCGTGACGTTCGGCGGCGGGATCACCACGGTGAAGGGCTGCCTGGTCAAATCGATCGTCGGCGTAAACGCGCCCGAATTCAGCCAGCGCTCGTAAAGCTGCTCTTCGACCAGCCGCGGGTTGAACACCTTGGGCAAGCTGGCTTCGCTGGGCGTCGGCGTCGTCGCTGTCTCGGTCATGGTCATCTGCCTCCCGTGAGGACGTGGGAGTGAGCCGTCAGCAGGAGAATGGCGCTCCCGTCACGTTGCTGCCTGGTCTTCCCGCCTCGGACTGCTGACTCCTGTCCCCTGACTTCCTTCGTAAAAGCAAGTCCCCTTCGCCTCAAGGACGAAGGGGACTCGTGGTACCACCTTGATTCGGTCGGTCCATCCTCGCAAGGTGTGGACCAACCCTCCTTCGCGATAACGGGCGAACCCGGCGCTCTCTAGACCGAAGGGTCCGGTTCGAGCAGCGCGGCTCCCGAGCGACCTTCGACGGGCGATGGCAAAGAGGGCTCCCAGCCAGCGACCCTCTCTCTCTGGCGCCTCGCGACCGCCTACTCCTCTCGATCCTCGCCGATACGTCGATTTGTATCAGAGGTCATCTCGGCGGGGGCTTGACCCGGCGCTTGCGCGGCCAACAGTAGCACTGCGCAGCCGCATATGGTATGATTTTACGCGCGTCCGTCCGGTGAGTCAAGATGGCCGGGCATGGGCGCGTCTACAAACGGGGAGGGTCTTGTTTGGTTGAAGGCACTCGGACAGCATCTGTTGCTCGAGCTCTACGGTTGTGACCCGGGAGTTCTCGACGACCTGGAGCACGTTCAGCAGACCTTGCTCCGTGCCGCGGAATTGGTGTCCGCCTCGGTTATTCAGGTCGTAGCTCATAAATTCCAACCCTGCGGCGTGACGGTCGTCGTCGCCATCGCGGAGTCCCATTTATCCGTGCATACGTGGCCGGAGTATGCGTACGCGGCGGTGGACGTGTTCACGTGCCGCCCGGAGCCGCTGACCACCGACGTTCAAGACTTCTTGATCCGCAGTCTTCGAGCGACCGATGCCACCAGCGTCGAGCTCAAGCGCGGCGTGCTCGCTGGGCGCTTCGCTCGCGCTGGCGCTGTTTCATAGCCCAAAAACGCCCGGGTGAAAGCGACAGGGTGAGGTGGAGTTGCGCCGCGACTCCACCTCACCCTGTCGCTTTCACCCGGGCTCTATTCTGGGTCTCAGCCGAAGAGGCCAAAGGGCGTTCCGCGCCCTTTGCCGCTCGTCATCTGCCGCATCATCTTCTGGACCTGACGGAACTGGTTCAGCAACTGGTTGACATCGGACGGCTGGGTCCCGCTGCCGCGCGCGATTCTGCGTCGTCGGCTTCCGCCGATGATCGTGGGGTCGTGCCGCTCGGCGCGGGTCATAGAGTTGATGATCGCTTCGACGCGCGCCAGTTGTCGATCGCCCAACGCCTCGGCCGGTACTTGCTTCACGGCGTTCCGAAATCCCGGCACCATCTCGAGGACCTGGCTCAGCGGACCCATCCGCTTCACTTGCTGCAACTGCTGAAGAAAGTCGTCCAGGTCGAAGGTTGCCGTGCGGAGCTTCTTTTCGAGGACGGCGGCCTGCTTTTGATCGAACGATTCCTGGGCCTTCTCGATCAACGAGAGGACGTCGCCCATCCCGAGGATGCGGCTGGCCAGTCGATCCGGGTAGAACGCCTCGATCGCGTCGAGCTTTTCTCCAACACACACGTATTTGATGGGAACGCCGGTCACCGCGCGTACAGACAGCGCCGCGCCACCCCGAGCATCGCCGTCCAGCTTGGTCATGATCAGACCGGTCAGGTCCATTCGCTTGTGAAAGTCTTCCGCGACCCGGACCGCGTCCTGGCCGGTCATCGCATCCGCGACGAGCAGCACCTCGCTCGGGTTGATCCGCGCCTTGATCGCGCTAAGCTCGTTCATCAGCGCTCCGTCGATGTGCAGGCGACCGGCGGTATCGAAGATGATCACGCTGCTGGCGAGCTCGCGGGCACGGCCGAGGGCGCGCTCGCTGATGTCGGGAGGTGAGCCGGTCGGCTCGGAGTAGACTGGAATGTCGATCTGCTTGCCGAGCGTGATCAGTTGCTGGACGGCGGCGGGACGCTGCATGTCGGCGGCGACCAGGAGTGGCCGCTGGCCGGACTTCCGCAACTGCAGGGCCAGCTTTCCCGCCGTCGTCGTCTTGCCCGACCCTTGCAGGCCGACCAGCATGATCCGGGTGGGGCCGCCGCCGCCGAGCTCGATCCGCGCGGGGGCGCCGAGCAAGGCCACCAGCTCCTCGTTGACAATCTTGACGACCTGCTGGGCTGGACTGAGGCTTTCGAGGACTTCGACTCCGACCGCGCGCTCGTGAATGCGGCCAATGAACTCCTTGACGACCTTGAAGTTGACGTCGGCCTCCAGCAGCGCCACGCGCACTTCGCGAAGCGCCTCGTCCACGTCGCGCTCGGTCAACTTGCCTTTGCCACGCAGGCGTTTGAAGACGTCCTGCAGTCGATCGGTCAGGGTGTCGAACATCGCGTTGCCACATCCCGTCTGATTTTCGTCGCCGTCGCTATATTATACGCGATCGGACCCCACCTTGATCTGGGAGCGCCGGCACTATATAATGGCCACGTTTAGCAGTCCGCGACAAGGACTACGAAGAACTCTCCTGCAGGAGCAGCTGGCAATGCCGCAAATCAAGCCCCTGGGCGATCGCGTGGTCGTAGAACCGATTGCCCGCGAGGAGATGACCAAGGGGGGGATCGTTCTCCCGGACACCGCGAAGGAAAAGCCGCAAGAGGGGAAAGTGATCGCGGTGGGCCCGGGTCGGGTGACCGACGAAGGAAAGCTGGTGCCCCCGGAGCTGAAGGAAGGCGATACCGTTCTCTATGCAAAATACGGTGGAACCGAGGTCCGATTAGACGAGCACGATTACTTGATCTTGAGTGAAAGAGACATTCTCGCAAAGCTCTAAGTCCTAGTGCCTGAAGGAAGAGCGCCCGGTGTCACGCCACGCCGGGCGCTTTTTCGCCCGGCCCCGCCCGACTACACGGAGGTATAGATGCCCAAACTGCTTCTCTTCGACGAGGAGGCCCGCCAGGCCCTGAAAAGGGGAGTCGACGCCGTGGCGGATGCAGTGAAGACGACCTTGGGACCGCGCGGCCGCAACGTCGCGATCGACCGACGCCCGCACGTCCCAATGGTGACGCACGATGGCGTGACGGTTGCCAAAGACATCGAGCTGAAGAACCCGTTCGAGAACATGGGTGCGCAGCTGCTGAAGGCCGCGGCTCTACGCACCAACGAAGTCACCGGCGATGGCACGACGACGGCGACGGTGGTGGCTCAGGCGATCGTCGCCGAGGGCCTGCACCAGATGGCCGCCGGCGCGAATCCGATGCTGATCAAGCGCGGATTGGACCAGGCGGTGGACTTCGTCGTCGAGTACCTGCGCGGCATTGCCCGAACGGTCCAGGGCCACGACGACATCGCCCACGTCGCGACGATCGCGTCCACCGATCCAGAGATCGGCGGCCTGCTCGCCGACATCATGGACAAGGTCGGTAAGGACGGTGTGATCACGATCGAGGAGTCGCGCGGACTCGGGGTGACCACCGAGTACCAGGAAGGGCTCGAGATCGATCACGGCTGGATGTCTCCTTTCTTCATCACCGACGAGTCCCGACAGGAAGCGGTGCTGGAAAACGCGTTGGTGCTGCTGACCGGGCGCACGATCAAGACCATCGCCGAAATTGTGCCGGTCCTGGAGCGCGTGATCGAGTCGGGTGAAAAGAATCTTTACATCCTCGCGGATGATATCGAGGGCGACGCGCTCTCGACACTCGTGCTGACGAAGATGCGTGGGACCCTGAACATTCTGGCCAGCAAGCCGCCCGGCTACGGCGACCGGCGCAAGATCGAGCTGGAGGACATCGCGACCGTGACCGGTGCGATAGTGGTCAGCGAAGAGTCCGGGCACATGCTCGGGGAGACTCCGCTGAGTCACCTGGGACGCGCCCGCCGGGTCGTCAGCGACAAAGACCGGACGACGATCGCCGGCGGGGGTGAAACCGAGAGCGCGGTCCAGGCGCGCATCGTGGACCTGCGCTCGATGCTGGTCGAGACTACCGCGGACTACGATCGCGAATGGCTGCAGAAGCGCCTGGCGCGGCTGAGCAACGGCATCGGCGTGATCAAGGTTGGCGCGAGCACGCAGGTGGAGATGCAGGAGAAAAAGCTGCGGGTCGAAGACGCCCTGGGCGCGATCCGCGCCGCGGTCGAGGAAGGAATTCTGCCGGGCGGTGGAGTCGCGTACCTGAACGCCGCCGCCGAGCTCGCGGGCTTCTCGCTGCCCGGCGACCTTGGAATCGGCGTCGCCATCCTGCGGCGGGCGCTGGAAGAGCCGCTCCGTCGGCTCGCCGAGAACGGCGGCGTTGGCGGCCCGGTCGTGATCGGGAACATTCGCCGCCGGCAGGCGGAGAGCGGCAATCTCAACATCGGCTACGACGTGCTCGACGGTACCTACACCGCCTTGGTCGAGGCGGGCGTGATCGATCCGGTCAAGGTCGCGCGCATTGCGCTCGAGAACGCGGTCTCGGTCGCCAGCCTCGTGCTGACCGCGGAGGCCCTGGTGGCCGAGCCGCCCGACAAGCCCGCTCCGCCGACGAAAAATCGCCGCGGTCGGCCGTTCTAAACGTGGTCGAGGGTGAGCGGGGCGTGG
>DATLRG010000523.1:0-2362 GCA_035534795.1 Chloroflexota bacterium | reverse complement strand
TTTCTGGTTTCGAGGTGGGTCAGGCGACCCTCAGGCCGGAACCTGGGAGCGCAACATCTCCGGAAACATCCAACGCCTAGTAGACGTCCGGACAATCGACGATTACTTGGAGGCCGTTGCGCGTCTTCAAGGGTTCCCGGTTGACCAGCCCGGGACCGACGTAAGAGCGCTCCGTGCCCCATCACGAAGGACGCCGCCGCCTCGCCGGCGGTCCGTTCGCGCGATGCGGGCTTTGTCGCGGTGGCAGCGCAAACGTGACCTGACTGCCCGGGATCTCTTGGTCATCACCGCCGCCGGGGGGGCAATCGCGACAATCATCGGGCTCGCTCTTGGGCACGTGATCTGACTAGCCCACCCCTTCCCCTTTCGCTGCGAAGGAGCGGCCATCCGCGGCTTACGCGGCGCCTTGCTTCCGCGTGATCTCGGCAGCGGGACGATCTCTTTGTCGCTCGCCCCGGCGTGAGCGTGGCGATCGCCTTGGCGACGTGCGACCCGAGGTCGCACACAACGAGTGAACTACTGGATTGGAGATCGACTGATGTGAGTTGAGCGTGTGGTTCCAGGTCCGTGCTCGATGGCCTGTCCCCACCCTGGCGTGCGTCGTCCGGCTCCTGGTCGGCGGGGTGCGAAGCCCGGGGGAAAGCCCAAGGGCGGCCCGTTCCATCCGGGCGGCCACAGGCGAGGGGAAGACCGGACGGGCGAATTGCGTGAACCCTCGGAATGCCTCGTTATGCGACCCCTGTCGATGGGAAGTGCGGCAGGGTGCAGGGACTGGCTGCTGTGATGTGGCCGACGCCCGGCCGGTAGTCGCCTCGGTCGGGGTGAGCACCGTTGTCCCCGGGGTTTAGAGGGCGCCCTTCCCGGTCGCAGCTCGTGTGTGCGGAACGGGGAAACCCCGTCGGGGTCCGAGCGCGCCTTCGGCGTGCTCGGTAAGCCGACCGTGAGGAGGGCCCAACTCCCCGGCGGGAACAGGATGACCGAGAAGCGAATGCCGGTGGCCGAAAGGCAGCAGGAAACCACGACGATGATGCCGGTCCTCCAGCTGGCGGTCGTGGATAACCGGCCGGATACGGGCCCTGGTGGCCCGGCTCGAAAGGGCGCTGACGCGGTCAGGTGAGCCAGCGAAGAGAAGATGACAACGACGCCAGTACCAACGGACAAGTTAGACGCCGCGACCACCGTCGCGGTGAACGGACCCGCGGGCGACACGCTCCCTAACGAGCGGATCGTATGGCGTCGGGCCACCAGACCTTCACCGGCTTGCTTGAGCCGGATGCTCGGAAACGGGCACGTCCGGTTCTGCGGGGGGCCCGGCGTCGCACGGCGCCGGGCCTACCCGACGCAGGAGTGGTCCGCAGGCGCCCACGGCGAACGAGTGCTTTGCCACGAACGCACTCGTCGGCTGGCCGCCCTCGCGGACGATTCCTAAGGCGACGATGCAGTGCTCCGGGCGAGCAGCGGGCGATGTCCGGCCCCGCGAACGAGACGTGCATTTGGCGAAATGCAGGGAGCGCTTGATCAGGCCGGCGGCTTTCGCGCTTTGCTCCAGGAGCCGAAATGCACGGCGACGCAGGAGCTGCTCGGCCAGTAGGGGTGCTCGCGCATCCACTTGCGCTGACCGGCCTCGGCGAGCTCGGGCTGCTGGCCGCACCACTCCTGACGGCGTCGAGGGCGCCCGGTTTCGTTCGTCCATTCTCTGAGTGCCCGGAGGATCGCTTCGTCGTTCCAGCGTCCCGGGGTCCCCGGGTGCGCCATCGGCTGATACCGCGGCGCCAGGCGGCCCACGGCCGCCCGGCTCGGGTCATTGGCGGGAGCCGGGCGGGTGGTTGCCATCGTCGTTGTTGCCGAGCGCCTAGAGGGCGGTGACGACCGACTTGGTTTCGAGGTAGTTGTTGAGGACCTGGGAGCCCATCTCGCGGCCCCAGCCTGATTCTTTGTAGCCGCCGAACGGCATCGCGGCGTCGAACACGTGGTAGGTGTTGATCCACACCGTCCCGGCCCGCAGCCGCTTGGCCGTGCGATGCGCCTTCGATATGTCGCGGGTGAAGACGCCTGCGGCGAGGCCGTAGTTGGTGTCGTTGGCGACCGGGACGATCTCCTCGGGCGAGTCGAACGGGATGGCGCAGACAACGGGACCGAAGATCTCCTCGCGGACGACCTTCATGTCGTTGCTGGTATTGGTCAGGATCGTCGGCTGCACGAAGTAGCCCCGATCTCCCTCGCGTCCGCCGCCGGCGACGGCCTCGGCCCCGTCGCTGCGGCCCGAGTCGAGGTAGCCGAGCACCTTCTCGAACTGCTCGTCGGAGATCAGCGGCCCCATTTGCGAGTCCGCATCGGTGCCGGGGCCGACCTTGATCGACTT
>DATLRG010000522.1:0-4215 GCA_035534795.1 Chloroflexota bacterium | reverse complement strand
CACCTTTCATACACCCTCTCAAGGAATGGGAAGGAGGGATTGGGACGTGAGCGCGATCGACATTGTTCCGCTCGGCGAAGCCGACATTGGTCCCGCGGCCGAGGTGATCGCGGCGGGGGAGATCTTTCGGCGGTACGGAATCGACCACGAGCGCGCCGCGCGCAACCTGCGGGAGGTGCCCGGTGAAACGCTGGTCGCCAGGGCCGGCGGCGAGGTGATTGGGGTCGCGGTCTATCGGATCGATGGGCGTTTGCCCATCCCGGCCTACCTGCAGACTCTCGCGGTGAAGCCCGGTTGGCGCTCGCGGGGCGTGGGAAGCATCCTCTTACGCGCGGTCGAAGATCGGGTCTTCGCGACCGGTCCCAACCTCTTCCTCTACTGCACCGAGGACAACGACGGCGCCCGCCGATTCTACGAGCGCGAGGGCTACCAGGTCGTCGGCAGGGTCCCCGATTTGCTGCTCCCCGGTCTCGTCGAGGTGCTCTATCGCAAGACGATCGGCCCGATCCACGGAAAGGATCGGTCGTGACAGACTTGTATCTGGAGATCGAACCGTCCGAGCGTGGAATGTTGGAGGTAGGTGACGGCAATCTGATCTACTGGGAGACGTGCGGCAATCCACGTGGGAAGCCGGCCGTCGTCGTGCATGGCGGCCCCGGTTCGGGACGTTCTCCGTGGTTTCGCAGGCTCTTCGACCCACGCGCCTACCGCCTCGCACTGTTCGATCAGCGCGGCTGCGGGAGGAGCACGCCGCACGCGAGCGCACCTGATACGGACCTCGCGAGCAACACCACCGCGAACCTGATCGCGGACATTGAGCTGGTGCGTCGGCATCTGGATGTCGACCGCTGGTTGGTATTCGGCGGATCGTGGGGCAGCACGTTGGCGCTCGCCTACGCCGAAGCACACCCGGATCGCGTCGCCGAGATGATCTTGTTCGGCGTCACCACCGGCCGACACAAAGAATGGGACTGGACATTCCGGGGCGGCATGGCCGTCCTGTTCCCCGAGCAGTGGGACCGTCTGCACGCCGCCTTGCCGGTCGCGGAACGAGACGGCGACATCGTCGAGGCCTACTACCGACTTCTGAACGATCCCGACCCCGCGGTCTGCCGGCGGGCCGCCGAAGCCTGGTGCATGTGGGAGTCCGCGACACCCACGTGGCCTCCGACGACGGGACTCGCCGAGAGGTTCGCCGATCCAGCGTACGCGCTGGCGTTCGCGCGCATCGTGACCCACTACGCCGCGCACAATGGGTTCCTCGAGGACGGGATTCTCTTCCGCGACGCCGACGCGCTGGCCGAACTCCCCGGGATCCTGGTGAACGGACGCTTTGACTTTCAAGCGCCCATTGCCAACGCGTGGGAGCTCAAGCGCGTGTGGCCACGTGCCGAACTCGTGATCGTCGACGACGCTGGCCACGCTGCCAACTCGGGCCTCGCCCAGGAACTGATCCGGGCCACCGATCGATTCGCAGTGCGCCGCTAGTGAGGAGTGAGGAGTGAGGAGTGAGGAGAGGACCGGATCCTCGTACCCCTCATCACTCCTCACTCCTCACGCGGATTAGAACCAGCGTGTGATGACCACCTTCCGGTCGGTGAAGAAGTCGATTGCATCGCGGCCCTGGCCGTGGAGCGTGCCGAAGAAGGAGTCCTTCCAGCCGCTGAACGGGAAGTAGGCCATCGGGGCGGCGACGCCGACGTTGATGCCGACGTTGCCGACCGGCGCGCGATAGTGAAACTCGCGGGCCGCCTTGCCGTCCTGCGTGAAGATCGACGCGGCGTTGCCGAAGGGCAGCCGCTCGATGATCTCCAGCGCCTGATCGACGGTGTCCACCGCGACGATGCCGAGCACCGGCCCGAAGATCTCCTGCTGGGCAAGGCTCATGTCCGGGCGGACCTGGTCGAAGACGGTCGGCCCGACGAAGAATCCCGCGCGGCTCTCGGCGGCGCCCCGCCCGTCCACGATCAGCCGCGCGCCCTCGTCGACGCCCCGCTGAATCGCCGCGAGAATCCGCTCCTGCGCCTGGTCCGAGATCACCGGTCCGACGTCGACGCCGGCCTCGAACCCGTTGCCCACGCGCAGAGCGCGCGCGGCCTCGGCGATCGCGGACGCGGCGCGCCCGCCTTTGTCCGCCACGGTCACCGCCAGTGATCCCGCCAGGCAGCGCTGGCCGGCCGACCCGAACGACGCCCCCATCACGTTCGGCACGGTCTTCTCGAGCACCGCGTCGGGCAGGAGCACCAGCACGTTCTTCGCGCCGCCCTGCGCCTGCACCCGCTTGCCGTTTTCGGCAGCCCGCCGGTAGACGTAGCGCGCGACCGGCGTCGAGCCGACGAACGAGACACCCTTGATCAGCGGGTGATCGAGGAGCGCGTCGACGACCTCGCGCGCGCCGTTGACCAGGTTGAGGACGCCCGGGGGAAAGCCGGCTTCGGCAATCAGCTCGAAGACCGCGCGTTGCGTCAGCGGGACCTGCTCCGACGGCTTGACGATGAAGCTGTTGCCGCAGGCGACGGCGTACGGCAGGAACCAGAACGGCACCATCGCCGGAAAGTTGAACGGGCAGACCGCGGCGAAGACGCCCAGCGGCTGGCGGATCACCTCTTCGTCGATGCCGCGCGACGCGCCGTCTTCGAGCCCGTAGCCCATCATCAGCGACGGAATCCCGCAGGCCACCTCGACGTTCTCGATCGCCCGCTGGACCGCGCCGCGCGCGTCCTCGAGCGTCTTGCCGTGCTCCTCGGTCACGGTGCGGGCGAGCTGATCGTGGTTCTGCTCCATCAGTCGCTTGAGGCGGTAGAGCGGTTGCACGCGCTGCTGCGGCGGCGTCTGCCGCCAGGACGAGAACGCCGCCTGCGCCGCGGCGACGGCAACCTCGACGTCCTGGGCCGTGCCGAGCGGCACCTCGGCCAGCGCCTGCCCGGTGGCCGGGTTAACGACTTGCTGCCGCGTGGTGGCGCTGCTCGCGACCCACTCTCCTCCCACGTAGTTGCGGATCACTCCACGGTAGTTCGCGGCCGGCGGCTTCGACGCCCTGGAACTTCCCATCTTTCACTCCTCACGACACCGTCGCGGAATCGTCCTCCCCGATTATTGCGCGGACAGGCGCCATCGTGCAACATGACTGAAGCACCGTCCAAGGTGAAAAGTGTAAGGATGCGCTGGATTTGCGCAGCAAATCCAGCGCATCCTTACACTTTTCACCTTGGACCAAGTTTAGCGCGACGGGGGACTCCAAACTCGTGCCAGGGAGGTTCCCCTGCCACGACGATCGTGCGAAGTTGGCGTTTTCAGACGATCCGGAAAGATGCTGCGAGCAAGGAGAACGAGCAATGAGTCAGGTCTGCACGGAGGAGCTGGTCTATACAGAGAGCGAGGACGGCCTGCTGCTGGAAGGCGCCGTGATTCGGCCGGCGAGCGGGCCGGCTAAGCCGCTGCCGATCATCTGGACGCACGGGTTGACCGGCAAGTTCTACTCGCCCGGAACGGTCAAGGTCGGGCGGGCGCTGGCAGCCCGTGGATACACCTTCGTCACCGGGAACAGCCGCGGCCACGATTTCGGCGCGATTTACCGGTCCACAACCGGCGACCGCTTGATCCGCGGCGGGGGTTGGGAGCGCTTCGACGAGTCACCCCGCGACGTCGCCGCCTGGATCGGCTTCGCCGTCGGACTCGGGTTCCCTGGCGTCGCGCTGTTGGGCCATAGCCTCGGCGCCCTGAAGGTCGGCTATTACCAGGGGCAGCGCCAGGACCCGCGCGTGCGCGGGCTGATCGTCGCGTCGCCGCCGCTGCGCGCGGGCCAGGTCGACCCGGAGCTGCTCGCTCGGGCCGAGCGGCTGGTCGCGGAGGGACACGGCGAAGACCTGCTGCCGTGGAACGCGACGCGCGCCGGGGCCGGGACGCAGAGCGCGGAGACCTACCTGAACCGCGTCCACACCAACGTCGACGTCTACGGGTCACGTGCCGAGAATCCCGTCGCCGCGCAGATCCGCTGCTCGATTTTCGCCTTCTACGGCACCGACGAGGAATGGGTCGGCAACGCCGCCGACCTGGAGATCATCCGCCGCAACGCCCGATCCGCCGCGAGAGTCGACACCCGCCTGTTCGAAGGCGCCGATCACAGCTACACCGGTCACGAAACCGAGGTCGCCGCGGCCATCGCGGAGTGGGTGGACGGGCTGCATTAACGAGCGAAAGTCGCGGGGGGGGGGG
>DATLRG010000521.1:0-2433 GCA_035534795.1 Chloroflexota bacterium | reverse complement strand
CCACATCCAGGTCCTTCCCACCAGGGATCACCTTTGGGCGGCAAGGTAGCGGCGGAACGTCTCTGCCAGGATCACCGGGTCTTCCAGCAGATAGGGCACCCTGGCGTTCTCTGGTCCGATGCGCACGCGCACCAGGATGGGTCCCGGGGCAGCTCGGCAGCGTTCGAGTTCCCGCGCGAGCGCTGCTTCTCCCTCGACTTCGGCGGCGTCGATGCCACAGCCGCGGGCGACCGCGCAGAAGTCGATCGCCGGCGACGCCGTCGGCTGCCCGCCGGTCGCGGCGTACGTGCCGTTGTCGAGGACCAGTAAAAGCAGCTTCCGGGGCCGCAGCAGGCCGATCGTGGCAAGCGTCGAGAAGCCCATGAGCAGGCTGCCGTCGCCCTCGATCACCAGGCACTTCGCGAACGACGAGTCGTCCAGTCCCAGGCTCAGCCCGAGGCCAATGGCCGGCGGTAATCCCATCGAGTCCAGGACGTAGAGGTGGTTCTCCGCGCGGGCGACCGCGGCGAGCTCGCGAGCGGTCGCACCCAGCGTGACGACGGCGGGTTCGTGCGGGAAGGCCGCGACGATCGCTTTCAGCGCATCCAGGCGGGTCATCACGGCTGGCCTCCCATCAGGTCGCAGAACACCGCGACCGGCCGCCGGGTGATCTGGCTGTGCTCGAAAGCTTTGGTAATCGTCGGCGCCCAGAGCTCCAGCGGAACGCGCCCGTTCAGCGCGAAGTAGCGCAAGCCGGCCGCGTCGGCGATCGCCTCGACTCGCTCGCAGAACAGGTGGATCATCGAGTTGTACTCGTTCAGGCCGCCGCGCCGCGAGACGAGCAGGAAGAGTGGAATGTGGTAGGCCTGGGGGAAGGTGTTGAGAGCGGTGAGCAGGTTGCCGAGTCCGTTGTCCTGAATGACCAGCGCGGCCTTTCGTCCCGCCAGCGCGACTCCCGCCGCGATGCCAACCGCCTCTTCCTCGCGAGTCACCGGGAAGCTGCGCGGCCGGGCCCGGGCTTCCAGGTGGCGGATCACGCCGGCCAGCGTGCTGGACGGCAGGTGCAGCACGTAGTCGAGGTCGATCGCGTCCAGGCCGTCGATCACCGCCTGGCTGCGCTCCTGGGGACTGCTCACTCGACCCACTCCTCGCCATCCGGCCCGATCTCTTTTTTCCAGATCGGCACCTCGGCTTTCAGCCGGTCGATGGCGTATTCGCACGCCTCGAACGCCAGCTTGCGGTGCGGCGTCCCCACCGCGATCACGACGCTCGGCTCGCCAATCCCGAGCCGCCCGATGCGGTGGGTCATCGCAACGCGGTCGATGCCCCACCGGCGGTACAGGTCATCGGCGATCTCGGTCATCTTCTCCTCTGCCATCTCTCGATAGGCCTCGTAGTGTAATTGGCTGGTCTGGCGACCGCTCAGGGCGTGGTCGCGGACGACTCCGTAGAACACGCAGATGGCGCCGTTGCCCGGGTGCTGGACCCGGCGCATCACCGCTGCCGCGTCGATGGGGGAATCGACCACCTGGAAACGTCGGTCGAGTTCGGTCGCCATGACTAGCTCCTTCCTCCGGCGACCGGTGGGATCAGCGCCACCTCGTCGCCGTCGTGCAGAATAGTGGTGGGCGCGGCGTACTCGCGATTCACCGCGAAGCGCGCCGCGCCCACCACCGGCTGAATGTCCGGAAATCGGGCAACGAGCGTCTCGATCAGGTCGGCAACGCTCGCGCCGCCTGGAAGCTCGAATGACACGCGGTCGGCTCCCACCGTTTCACGGTGCGTGGCAAAAAAGCGGACCTTGACGAGCACCGTATCCCTCGCCGCGGGAGTAACGAATCGATCGGTCTGCATGATCCCTCATTTGGCTGGAATCTTCAACTTTTGGCCCTGGGCCAGCGAATTGGGATCGCTCAAATGGTTCGCGTGCAGAAGCGTGTCGGCCGACACGCCAAAGCGGCGCGCGATACTGTCGAGCGAGTCGCCGGGCTGAACCACGTAGCTGATTGGCGTGGGACTCGGCGTCGGCAGCTTGGTCATCGGCGTGGGGCTGGCTGAGAGCGCGGGCAGTGCGCTGGTGGGCGTTGCAAAGGGAGCCACGGCTGGCGTCGCGGCCGCGTTGGGAGTCGGCGCCGTGGAAGTGATGGTGATCGCCGGCGTCGCCGGTGCGGGCGTGAAGGTAATGGCGGGCGCGACGGTCGCGGTCGACGGTCCCAACTCGAGCGCGATTGTCGGCGTCGCCGTGGCGATGGCCTCGCCACGCGCGACGGTGATTCCTCCATAGCCGATCAGCACCGCTGCGACCACGGCGACGACCTCGACCAGCTCGCTGCGTGTCACCGAACCTCCGGCATACGAATTGCGCCCCCGGCTATCGCCTTGCTTGGGTGAGCCCTACCTTCCCAAGTATCTCTGGTGGAGTGTCCAGCGAGCAGGGATGAAGTCGCCGAGTGG
>DATLRG010000520.1:0-4972 GCA_035534795.1 Chloroflexota bacterium | reverse complement strand
CAGCGTCGTCGCGATCGCGCTGACCGTGATCATGTTGATGTACTCGGCCATGAAGAACATCGCGAACTTCATGCCGCTGTACTCGGTGTGATACCCCGCCACGAGCTCCGTCTCGGCCTCGGGAAGATCGAACGGAGCGCGGTTGGTCTCGGCAATCGCCGAGATGAAGTAGATGATGAAGCCGAGCGGCTGCAGGAAGATGAACCAGACCGATTGCTGCGCGTTGACGATGTCGGTCAATTGGAGCGTGCCGGTGATCATCAGCACGCCGACCAGCGACAACCCGAGCGCGAGCTCGTAGCTGATCATCTGCGCCGAGGACCGAACCCCGCCCAGCAACGAGTACTTGTTGTTCGACGCCCAGCCCGCCAGCACGATCCCGTAAATGCCGAGTGAGGTTACGCCCAGGACGTAGAGAATGGCGATGTTCACGTCCGCGAGCTCGAGCCCAATCTGCTGCCCGAAAACGGTGATCGTGGGGCCAATGGGGATCACCGCGAACGCGCACATCGCCATGATGACCGAAATCAAAGGGGCCAGTGTAAAGACCACCCGGTCGGAGCCGCGTGGCGCCGAGTCTTCCTTGAAGGCCAGCTTGATCCCATCGGCCAGCGGTTGGAGCAGCCCCCACGGCCCGACGCGATTTGGTCCGTAACGCACCTGCATGCCGGCCACGAGCTTGCGCTCGAGTAGCGTGGCGTACGCGAAGCCGGTCAGCAAAATAGCCATGATGATCACGCTCTTGATCAGCGCGACGAGGAGGAAGATGCCGATGCTCATGCTCTGCTACCCTCTCACCGGGGTGTCGCCGGTCGCCGCGAGCGGCGTGCAGGTGAATGTCACGTCGTCGCCGCTATACAGGGATTCGGTCCCGCCGCCGTCCGAGCCGCGACGAGGCCACTGCACGCCCGTCGCGCCCAGCCGACTCGCGGTGATGCCCCGGTAGATCGGCGCCGCCACGCCAATCTCGCTCAGCACGTCGGCGGACGTCTGATAATCGAAGTCGCCGCCCAGCGCGATTCCCAGGTCGCGGATGATCCGCCAGTCCGGGCGCGCTTCGCCACGCGGGCTGACGCCGGTCCGCAGCCGCTGGACGCGGCGTTCCAGATTCGTAAAGGAGCCATCCTTCTCCGCGAACGCCGCCCCTGGCAACACCACCGAGGCGAGTTTGGCTGTCTCCGTCAGGAACGTGTCCTGCACGACCAGGAAGTCGAGCTTCTGGAGCGCCGCGCGTGCCTGCTCGGCTCCTGGGCCAGCTCCCGCCGGGTCCTGTCCGATCAGGTAGAGCGCGGCGAGACCCCCCTCGTTCGCCGCGGCGAGCATCTCGGCCCCGGCCAGCCCGGGCTGTTCCGGCACCGTTCGTCCCCAGAGGTCCGCCAGCGCCTCGCGGGCAACGCGATCTGACAGTGGCCGCTGGCCCGGCATGCGGTCCGGCACCGCTCCGACGTCGATCGCGCCCTGTTCGTTGGCATGGCGCACCAGGGGATACACGCCGGCACCGCTGCGCCCAATCTGTCCGCAGAGGAGCGCCAAATTGACCGTGGCCGCACCAAGTCCGGGCGGAGAGGCATCGCGGCGGAACAGAACGCTCGCGTTGCCGGCGCCGGCGTACAGCCGGGCCGCCGCGGCAATCTGCTCGCGGGAGACCCCGGTCATCGCCGCGACACGATCGAGATCGACGCGCCGCGCCGCCTCCACGACCGACTCAGCGCCGTGTACGCGCGCTTCGACAAACTCTGCTCTGGTCAGATTCTCCTGAACGACCGCGGCGACGAGCGCCTCCACCACGTCGGCCACGTGCTCGCGCGCGGTCTCGAGCCAGAGCGCCGCGTACGGGACCAGGTCGATCTTCTCCGGCCCGATCACAATCAGCTTGGAGCCCTTGCCAGCGGCCTTCTTCAGTCGAAGGTCAAGGACCGGCTGCTCCTCGATCGGATTCACGTCGGCCAGCAGAATGACGTTGGCGCGCTCCAGGCCGGCGATCGAGCCGGTCGCGGTATCGTACTCCAACGGGTTCGCCGGCGGATGCGGCGCGAACGTGTGGTCGACGTTATTCGTCCCGATCACCGCCCGCAGCAACTTCTGGAGCAAGTAGGCTTCTTCGTTGGTTCCCCTTGGTGAGGCCACCGCGCCAATCGCGTCCGGCCCGCGCTTGACCAGAATCTCTTGCAGGCGGTCGCGCAGCTCGACGACGACCTGATCCCAGGTCGAGGGCTGCAGGTGGCCGTCTCGGCGGATCATCGGCTGAGTTAGCCGTTCCGACGACGCCACGAACTCGTAGGTGAAGCGGCCGCGGTCGCAGAGCCAGCCATCGTCCACCGGCGCGTTCTCTCGGGACAGCAGGCGCTTGATCTCGTTGTTCCGGACCGTCAGCTCCACGTTGCAGCCGACGGGGCAAAGCGAGCAGACCGTCGGCACCGTCTTCACGTCGATGTCCCAGGGACGGGCGCGGAAGCGGTACATCGTGCTCGTCAGCGCGCCGACCGGGCAAATTTCGATCGTGTTGCCCGAGAACGGCGAGTCGAACGTCTTCCCCTCCATCACGCCAATCTGGCTCCAGGAACCGCGCTCGAGCACGGTGAGGGTCTCGTCGCCGGCGATCTCGCGGGTGAAGCGAACGCAACGGTAGCACATGATGCAGCGCTCGCGGTCGAGGAGCACCTTGTCGCTCAGCGGAACCGGCTTGACGAAGTGTCGCTTCATGTCGGCGAAGCGACTGAGCCCTTGACCGTAGCCGAAGGTATTGTCCTGGAGCGGACACTCGCCGCCCCGGTCACAGACCGGACAGTCGAGTGGATGGTTCGCCAGGAGGAACTCGATCGTCGCGTTCTGACCCGCCACCGCGCGCGGCGAACTCGTGCGGACGATCATGCCGTCGGCAACCGGGGCGGTGCAGGCCGTCTGAAGCTTCGGCGCCTTCTCCACTTCGACCAGACACATGCGGCAAGCGCCGACTGGCTTCATCTTGGGGTGGTAACAGAACACGGGAATCTCGATGCCAACCGACTTGGCGGCGTCGACCAGGAGCATTCCTTTGGGGACGACGTACTCGCGGCCGTTGATCGTGATCTTGACAGTATTTTCCACGTTTTCTCCTGCGCCAGCTACGTCGCGACCAGGACCCGCTCGGTCATGCAGCGCCCAATTTTCGCGTGATACTCGAACTCGTCGCGGAAAAGGCGGATCCCGCTCGTCACACAGCTCGTGGCCGCATCCCCCAGCGCACACAGCGTAATGTTGGGCGGCCCACACCCAATCGTCTTGCCAATGCGCTCGAGCTGATCGATATCTGCTGAATCGGCGTCACCCCTGGTGATCCGTCGCAGCAGCTTGACCATCCACATGGTGCCTTCGCGACACGGAGTACACTTGCCGCACGACTCGTGGTTGTAAAACTCCTCGATTCGCCGGACCGCACACGGGATGCAGGTCCGGTCGTTCATGATGATCACACCACCGGACCCCAGCATCGTGCCCATGCTCGCGAGGGTGTCGAAGTCCATCTTGAAATCGAGGTTCTCGCCGGTCAGCATCGCCGCGGAGGCGCCGCCCGGGATCACGGCTTTGACGGGACGGTCGTCGATCATCCCGCCACTGTGCTCGAAGATTAGCTCGCGCAGCGTGGTGTTCAGAGGCAGTTCTTTGTTGCCCGGCTCACGAACGTGCCCGCTCACGCAGTACACCTTCGGGCCGGTGTTCCGGGGCGCGGTCCCAATGCTGGTGTACCACTCGACGCCACGGCTGACCAGCATCGGGATGTTGCATAGGGTCTCGACGTTCTGTACGTTCGTTGGCATGCCGTAAACGCCGTAGGATGCGGGGAACGGCGGCCGGGGCCGCGGCATGGGACGGTTCCCCTCGAGCGACTCCATGAGCGCGGTCTCTTCGCCACAAATGTAGGCGCCGGCCCCGCGGAAGAGGATGATCTCGGTGTCGAAACCACTGCCGAGAACGTTCTTGCCGACGTAGCCACGCTCGTAAGCCTGTTTCACGGCGCTGGCCAGACGGCGGTGGCCGAGGGCAAACTCCCCTCGGCAGTAGACGATGGTCGTCGGGACCTGCAACGCGTAGGCTGAGATGACGATGCCTTCGACGAGTTCGTGGGGATCGTTCTCCAGGATCGCCCGGTTGCTGAACGTACCCGGCTCGCTCTCGTCGGCGTTGACCAGCAGGTACTTCTCGCGCTTCCCCTTCGGGACGAATCCCCACTTCATCCCGGCCGGTGCGCCGGCGCCCCCGCGGCCGCGCAGCCCCGAGTTTTTCACCAGGTCGATCAGCTGATCGGGCTGGAACTCGGCCAGCGCTTTGGGCAGCGCCTGGTAGTCGCCGTGGGCCAGCGCGACGTCGATCTCCCAGGAGTCGGCCACGCCCACGTTCCGCAGAATGATCGGTTCATACGTGGTGGATTCAGCCATGGTGGGCCCCGCCTCCCTCGATCGACTCGTCGCGGCGCTTGCTCGTCGTGGCGAGTGCCGCGAGAATCTCGTCGACTCGCTCTTCGGTCAAGTTGCCGTGGTAGGTCTCGTCGGCGATCATCATTGGCGCCAGATCGCAGGCGGCAAGGCACTCCATCGGCTCCAGGGTAAACTTGCCATCTGCCGTCGTTTCGCCAGGCTTGATGCCCAGTTTCGTGGAAATGTACTCGATGATGTGATCGGCGCCACGCAGGTAGCACGCGATGTTCTTGCACGGCATCAGGACGTGTTCGCCCACCGGTTGGTCATAGAGCAAGTCGTAAAAAGTGACGAGCATCTGCAGCGCATTTGCGTCGAGTCCCATGATCTCCGCGGCTTCTTTCACCCCGTCGGGGTGACAGTAGCCACACTGTCGCTGCACCGCGCGCAACGCGTCGAGAACGGCGCTCCGGGGGCGCGGATAGCGCGTCAGTGCCGCTCTAATCTCCTCGACTGTCTCCTGCGACAGCACGTGGTCCTCCTTTGTGATCAGGTCCGTGGTTGAGAGGTGCGATCAA
>DATLRG010000519.1:0-7816 GCA_035534795.1 Chloroflexota bacterium | reverse complement strand
CCGAACACCTCCGCTGATTCCGCACTAGCCGGTCGGCAAGCAACGTGATACCGTTGCCGCGTACCACTTCAGCGGGAGGAATCGAACCATGCGGCTCCAGAGCAAGGCGGCCATCGTCACGGACGGCGGGCTCGGCATCGGCCGCGGCATCGCCCGGATCTTCGCTCGCGAGGGGGCGCGGGTGCTGATCATGGACGTGGACGACGCGGCGGGCGACAGGACCGTTGCCGAGATCAGCGCGGCGGATGGCACCGCTCGCTTCCTCCACGGCGACATCACCGGCCAGGCACTCGCCGTCGACGGCGGCATGACCTCCCAGCTCCAGGCCGACCTCGCCGGTCGCCTCGCCCGGCTGATCAATGAGCGCCCGGAGATCCTCGACGCGATGACGCGGTAACACGGAGGCTTTGGAGTTTGCCATCCAGAGGTAGTTACTTTTCTCCGCGTCCCCGTGTCGCTACCGCGAGCCAACCTGATCGCGGCTTTTTCGCGCTCGCTTCCTCGACCGAGAGATAATTTGCGATGGGAGACTTTGACCTGACCCTAAAGCAAGTCCACGGTGAAAACAGCATGGCTGTGCTGGATTTGCTGCGCAAATCCAGCACAGCCATGCTGTTTTCACCGTGGACCAAATTTGGCTTCTGGGAGGACAGCCGACATGTCAGAACCATACGTTACACTCTGGACCTATCCCTGGGACCTGCTCGACGACGGCGTCGACACCGCGCTCGATACCATCGTCGAGCTGGGCCTCCGGACGATTAGTCTGGCGACCGTCTACCACAGCTTCGAGCAGATCCGCCCGCACCTCGCCGGCCCCAAATACTTCGTCGCGCCGGAAGCGGCGGTTTACTTCCAGCCCACCGCCAGCCTCTATGCCGAAACGTGCATCAAGCCGCACCTCAGTCCGATCGTGTCCCGTGGGCGAGATCCGCTGCGTTTGGTCGGCGAGGGATGCCGACGCCGCGGCATCTCTCTCACGTCCTGGACGGTCTGCCTGCACAACACCTATCAGGGGCGCCAGCACCCGGCGTGCTGCCCCACGAATGTCTACGGCGACGTCTTCACGAGCAACCTCGACCCCACCAACCCGGAGGTGCGATCCTTCGTCGTCGCGGTCTGCCGCGATCTCGCCGCGACCGGCCTGATCGATCGCCTCGAGCTGGAGGCGATTGGCTTCGGCGGACGGCCGCACTTCCACGGTCACGAAAAGACCGGCGTCGACCTGGGGCCGGCCGGCTGGTTTCTGTTCACCCTTCCCGCCAGCGCTTCGGCGCGGGCGCTGGGCGAACAAGCCGGCGTCGACGTGGACCGGCTGTTCGCGAAGATCCGCCAAACGCTGGATCCAGTCTTTCGGGACGGACGACCGCTGCCCGGCGATCCGGCCAGCCTGGCGGCGGAGAATCCAGGTCTGGATAGCTACGCGCGCGCGCTGCGACGATCGATCACCGATCTGGTGCGCGAGATCCGGGAGGCGGCCGGTCTGCCGCTCTCGATGATCGCGATGGGCGATGTCTGGACCTCGCTGTGCGATTACCGGGAAATCGCCAGCGTCGCCGAGGCGATCGAGACGCTCGCGTACACGCCGTCCCCGGACGTGCTGGAGCAGCGGGTGCGCAGCGTCGCCGAGACGGCCGAGATCACCGCCGATCGCATCGTCGTCGGTCTCCAGGCTTACGGGGCTGCCGCACCGGACGATCGGACGCTCCTTTCCTGCGTCGAGCGCGCGCTGGACCTGGGTGCGCGTCGCTTTTCGTTTTACAACTACGGGATCATGCCGGCCGCTCACCTGCCCTGGCTGCGCACGGCAGCGGAGGTGATCCGGCGCCGCGTGGATGGGCCTACGTAGAGCGGTTTTCGGGAACGTTGAGCGCACGCACGGCCGAGAGCCCGTAGGGTGGCAGCTTGTCTGCCGCCGCGATGTTTCGACGCTGCACCAGGGCCGGCCGGCGGCAGACAAGCTGCCACCCTACGGGCTCCGCGTCGGACTGCTCAATTTCAGGGGAAGTTGCTGTAGGCGAGCGTACGTCTCGCGGTGGTGAGTGGGTGGGAGAGAGACCGAGGACATTGGCCCAGGGGCCAATGTCCTCGGTCTCTCTCCCACCAGCCTCCCGTGGAACGACTCTACGGCGAGAGCGTCAGCGGCACGTTCACCACGTTGATGCGCGCCCCGGTGGCGGGACTGAGGCTGAACAACGTCAGCGTTCCCGCCTGCGCCGATGGCACCGCGAACGGCACGGTGAAATCGAAGCGGGCGAAGTCGGGCGATGTCCCAACCACGGCTTGAAACGCTCCGCGCGCGATCACCTGGCCGGCGGCGTTGCGTAGCTCGAAGTTGCCCGCGGCCTCGAAGAGCCGGGCGTAACCGCCGACGACAATCAGGCTCCGGACCGTCTGGTTCGTCCCGGGCTGCAGCACGATCAGGTTGCTGTTGAAGTTTGGCGGGCCCTCGGGAACGACAGCCGGCGCGGGAAACAGCCCTACCTCTTTCCCGATGTCGCCGCCGTTCACGATCGTGACCGAGCCGGCCTTGTTCGGTCCGACGTCGACACGCCAGTGCTGGAACGCGGACCGCTGCGATCGGATGACGAAGACGTTCCCGTAGTCCTTGAACCCCATCGGCAGGCCGAACGCGGTCAGCGGATCGTGGACCCCGAAGTACGCGGCGCGAATCGCGGGATCGCTGTTCAGAAACGTCTGGTGCCGCGCGATCACCGCGGCGAAGTTCGGAAGTTGCGCGTCGGGCGCGGTGCTGAACGGCGGTGGCACGTCGCGAATGGAATCCAAGAACGCGTCGAAGCCCCGATCGTGCAGGATGTCGAAGGTGTTCAAGACGAACACTCCACGCCCCGGCTGGTCTTGCAGAACGAGCTTCTGACCTACCTGGATTGGAAAGTCGGGAAAGATGGTGACGCGCGAGGCCGGAAATCCCACGATCGGGACACCGCCGAACTGTCGGAACGCCGAGTCGAATGGGACGAAAGTCCGACCGAACGGCGGCAGGTTTTGGAACGCGTCGATAATGGCGTAGCCGGTGCCGCCGGCCCCACCTCGACCATTCGCCTGCGAATAGAAGTGTCCGCTCGGAATCGGGAAATCGAGTGAGGTTTGCGCGGAAGCCGTTCCAACGTCCGTCAGGATGGGCCCGAGGCTGATCAGTACTGTGATCAGAGACAGGAGTAGGCGCCGCATCATCAGATACCTCCCAATTTATTGTACCCCAGGAGCTGCCTGCCGCGGCGCCTCGCGGTGGTTTGCCGCGAGACTGCAAAGGAATGATCCGATCGCGATCTTTCAGGGACCGTTCAGGACGCCGCGGGGCGACTTCGGGCGGTATTCAGGCGGGTGCCCGATAATTTGGGCATCCTACCGACGAGATTCCACCGAGGAGGTGGACCGTGGACCGGGAACGACTCAGGTCGCGCATCCTTCCTAGTCTCGCCCTCGCGTCGAGCCTGCTCGTCGCCGCGTGCGGGCAGACACAGGGCACGCCTATCACCGGGCAGTCCCCCTACGCCAGCATCGCCCACCAGGAGCAATTGGCGTCGGAGGCGATGGCCCAGCCGATCGTCATCGCGATGTACGCCACCTCGTTCCACATGGACCCGAGCGCGCTGACAATCCCAGCAGGTCGACCGATCGCTCTGACCTACCAGAACGACGATACTGTGACCCACCGTCTGACCATCCCTCTGATGGCCGCTAAGGTCCTCAGCGCTCGCGACATCGCCTCTTTGCTGAACGCCTCGACCGCGGACACCCTCGCGGCGGTCATCAAGGAAGCGTCGGACGGCCAGGTTTCCTTTGCGGTCGAGCCGGGACAGAACGTCACCTCCTATTTCATCGCGCTCCAGGCCGGCACCTATGACCTCCAGTGCATCCTACCCGGTCACAGCGACGCCGGGATGGATGCGAAGGTCTTCGTCATCGGCACCGCGGACTTCGGCACACTCTCGTCGGCGGCCGCGACGCAAGGGGTCGCCGCCGTGGCCCCAACCCCTGCTCCCGGGCCGACCGGGCAGGCCATGGCGGGGATGGCGATGCCCATGCCGACGGCCGCGGCTCAGGTGAGCGGGGGCCACGTGATGGCGCCGACGACCGCCCCGGGTCAGGCCCACCTGGCCCGTGACGTGACCCTCCCGCCCGTGGCGCCTGGCTCGCTCAAGGCGATCACTTTCGACGTCGCCGATACCGACGTGCAGATCTCGCCGGGCGTGACCATGGCGGCCTGGACGTTTGGCGGGCAGATTCCGGGGCCGGTCGTCCACGTCCGCCAGGGCGATACCGTGCAGTTCACGCTGACCAACCACAGCACGATGGCACACTCGATCGACTTCCACGCCGCCTGCACTGCGCCCAACGTGAACTACAAGAACGTTCTCCCCGGCCAGAGCTACAGCTTCACCTGGACGGCCGCGGATCCAGGCGTCTTCTTGTACCACTGTGGCAGCGCGCCAATTCTCCAGCATCTCGCCGAGGGGATGTTCGGGGCGGTCATCGTCGATCCGGTCGATCACCCGCTCCCGAAAGTCGACCGGGAGTTCGTCTTCGTCCAGAATGAGTTCTACCTGACCGCGCCCCAGGATGGGAAGGTCTCGGCCGACTTCCAGAAGGCCCAAACCGGACAGGCCGACGAGGTTGTCTTCAACGGGTATGCGAACCAGTATTCCGATCATCCGATCCCGGTCAGGGCCGGGGAGAAGGTCCGAGTCGATCTGGTCAATGCCGGACCGAACCACTCCAGCGCCATGCACGTGGTGGGAACGATCTTCGACCACGTCTGGGTCGATGGTAATCCGGCGAACGACCTGCGCGGCATCCAGACCTACACCGTCGCGCCGGGCGACGGCTCGGCGTTCGACTTCACCGTGAGCCAGCCGGGGAACTACCCGATGGTGACGCACAGCTTCATGGACGCGAACAACGGAGCGGTAGCGGTGTTCCAAGCCCAGTAGCGCGTCGATCCGGGTGGCCGCTGGCGGAGTCGTGAGTACGCAGGTGTACGGTAGGGAGGAGATAAGTTGAATGGCAGAGCCAAACAAACAGGCCGCACGTCGCTGGTACGACGCCGATCCCGATCAGACGATCGATCATCTCAAGGGAGGACAATCACAATGACACAGACATCCTCGGGAGTGGGACCCGACTGGACGGTCAACGAGGTGACCGCGGCCTATCCCGCGACGCTCCGGGTCTTCGGGCGCCACCAGATCGACAGTTGCTGCGGCGGTCTGAAATCTCTCGACGAAGTCGCGCGCGCCCACGGTCTGTTAATCGAAGGGCTGCTCGCGGAGCTCGAGGACGCGATCGCGCTGCCATCCATTACTCCGTCGGAGCGGAAGACCGGCGGTTCACCATGACTCAATTGATCGACGACGCGAAGACACTGCACGTGCGGTGCGAGTCGTCGGACTCGGGGGAGTGGGTGCGCTACCCATGTCCTCGCGGCGGGACGCGCTACGTCGTGCGTAGCCGCCTGGCGGATGGCTACATCGCCTGGTGCGAGGCGCAGAAGCCACCGGCCCCCGAATGGTACCTCACCGCGACCGAAGCGATCCGGCGTGGCCTCTAATCTGGCGAGGTCGTCCGTAAGGGCCCTGCCCGGTACTATGCGAAGCCCCTGGTCACAGTCTTGCAGCTACCACCGAAGCCTTCGCGGCTTGTCGGAGCGACGGCCCAAATGGCGCGGGACGATCGCGATGGTCCGGGAGAAGGGCAACAATGCAGGAGTGGCGAGCGGTCAAGGTTCTGATCTGCTTCGATAGTCGGTACGGCAGCACGGCAAAGCTGGCGGAAGCGGTGGGCGAGGGGGCGCGGGTCTCACCGGGCGACGAGGTGTGGATTCGCCGCGTCCCGGACCTGGAACCGGAGGCGCTCATCCGCCAGGACGAACGCTGGTGGCGGAGCCGTCAGGCCCTGCGCCAGCGCTACCCAGAGCCCCAACCCATTGAGGTGGAACGCGCCGATGCGCTCGTGCTCGGCTCGCCGGGCTATTTCGGCAGCATGTCCGCCGCGTTGAAGCACTGGCTCGAAACGGAGTTTATCCGACTCTGGCGCGGCCAGGAGATCGGGGAGAAAGCGGGAGCGGCCTTCTGCACCACCTCCACCCTCCACGGCGGCACCGAGATGACCATCTTCACAATGCTCACCGCCCTCATGCACCTGAGTTGCGTCGTGGTCCCCGCGGGGTACCTCTACCCTGTCTTGCGCCGGAACCAGATGCCCTACGGAGCGAGCGCGGTGACCGGGCCAACTGACGAGCTCCCACTAACGGAGGAGGACTTGATCGGAGCGCGAGCGCTCGGCTTTCGGGTGGCCCACGTCGCGCGCTGGTTGCTGGTCGGCCGCGCCCAGGAGGAATTCCGTCGACGCTACCCCGGCTGGGCCGCGCCGTCCGCCACCAGGTAGCCGGACTGGCGCCCACCGTCGCTTTCTGGGTCCGAAGCCGATCGTGGACCTCCGGATTAGCGTCTCAGGGCGCCCAGCGCTTCATCGCCTGGTTGCCTCAGCCGTGCCCGCGTCGTTTCTCGTTCGGCGCGCTCTGGACCGCCAGGGCTCTCTGATGGGTCGTTGCACGCGCGAATGTTCACACGACCGCTCCGTCCGCGCTTCCATCGTCGCTCCTGGCGTGACGAACCGCAGCGGCAGTAGGTTGGCGAGACGTTATCGCCAATCGACCGGTGTAGTTGACTGCAAACGGCTCTGCTCGTCGTCCACACGAGCGCACTCGTAGAGGCTTCTCGCACTACTGAATCCGCAGCATTGCTGTCGGTCCTGGGGTCGGCTTGGTGTTCACGTCCATGGCGATTCGGTAGGTGCCCGAGACCAGATTCCCCTGGACCCGCGTTGACTTGGACGGAGCGATGACCCCGAGGTCGTCGTGCGCCTGCGGTCCGCTGATCGTGATGGAATGTGCCTTCTGGCCGTTGTTGGTGACGTCGAACTCAATCAGCCCGGCCCGTGCCGTCAGGGTCGCCGGCTGGATCGACGAGTCAGTGATGGTCAGGGACACGCGCGTGGTCCGGGCTCTATCGCTCCCTTCGCCCGCGTCGCCGCCTTCTCCCCCTTCGTTACCGCCGATCGAACCGGCTCGATCGCGCGCCTGGGCGGTCGTGGTGGTGGCCAGGCGCTGGGCAACCGGCGTGGATGGGGTCGACGCGGTGGTGGGCGTCGCCGGGCTGGCCGGACGCGCGCAGCCGATGAGAGGATAGCTGGCGAGAAGGGCCAGCGCGAGGATTGGGCACGTCCATCGCGGTAGTCGCATGGTTCTCTCCTTCTTCCGTCAGATGCCAACGCCGTCTGTCGATCTAGCCGTTCGACGGCACCCGGCGGAATTGGCCCGGCGCCAGGCCCTGTTGCTGACCAGCGAACGTGCTGAGATAGGCTTCCAGATCCGCAAGCTGGGCGTCGCCGATCTGGTCGGGGCCGTAAGCTGGCATCCCACGTCGGCCGCGGCGGACGGCGCCACCGGCCTCCCGTCCCCCGCCTGACAACGCGAGGTTGCCCGGCGCATCCCCGATCGCACCGTGGCAACTCTGACAGCCCGACGCGAAGTACACCACCGCCCCGCGCTGGACCGCGTTACCGTGGGGGTCGGCAACGGCGAGTTGCGTCCTGGTTGGTGTTGGTACCACGACCGGATCTGCCTGGCCCCTCTGGAGCGCCCGGAGGTAGCTCACCAAAGCCCAGATCTGGGTGTCATCGTACTGGTCCGCGAAGCCGGGCATCCCCGTAAAGCTCAAGCCACTCTTGGTAATCCAGAATAGTTCGGCATCGCTCTTCTCCTTTGCATCCGCGCTCGTCAGATCGGTGGCCG
>DATLRG010000518.1:0-6005 GCA_035534795.1 Chloroflexota bacterium | reverse complement strand
GAGGTGCTATGCACCTCCAGCACCCCGAGACAGCCCTCGCCGTGGCGCCACGTCAGTTCACCGCGGCGCGACCGGTTCGCGCCGGTCCGGTCCCGGCACCGCATCGTCCAGCGGGGACTCGCAGACTTCGGCTGCGCCCTGGCCCAGGGTGGCAGGCTCGATCCCTGCCTCGGCGTCCCGCCGCGCCACGTAGGCGGCGAGGTCGCCCAGGCGGCAGGAGTAGCCCCACTCGTTGTCGTACCAGGCGACGACTTTGACGATGCGGCGGTCGATCACCATGGTGCAGAGGCCGTCGACGATCGCCGAGTGCGGGTCGCCCTTGAAGTCCATCGAGACCAGCGGGCGCTCGCAGAAGTCGAGGATGCCATTCAGGCGGCCGCGGGCCGCGGCGCGGAAGGTGTCGTTGACCAGGTCCACGCTCACCGGCCGCTCGGTCTCGCAGACGAAGTCGATCACCGACACGGTCGGCGTGGGGACGCGGAAGGCCATGCCGTCGAAGAGGCCGGCGAGCGCCGGGATCACCCGGGGCAGAGTCTTCGCGGCGCCAGTGGTCGTCGGAATGATGTTCAGGCCGGTCGCGCGGCTCTCACGGGCGTTTTTCGCGCCGCGATCGTGGACCGGCTGCGAGTTGGTGTAGCTGTGGACGGTCGTCAGCAGGCCCCACTTCAGGCCGAACGCCTCCTTCAGGACGAGGGTGACGGGGCTGAGGCAGTTGGTGGTGCAGGAGCCGTTCGAGATGACCGGGTGCTCGCCGGGCCGATACTCCTGCTCGTTGACGCCCAGGACGACGGTGAGGTCGTCACCGCGAGCCGGCGCCGAGATGATCACCTGCTGGGCGCCGTTCTTCAGATGGACCTCGACCGTCTCGCGCGTCACGCCCCGGCCGGAGCATTCGAGGACGGTGTGGACGCCGAGGTCGCCCCAGGGCAGGTTCCGCCAGTCGCGATCGCGGAAGACCCGGACGAACCGCCGGTTCACGTGGAGGTGTCCGGCGTGGCTGATCACCTCGCCCGCGAAGCGGCCGTAGTTGGAGTCGTACTCCAGGAGGAGGGCATCGGTGTGCGTACCGGCGGGATCGTTGATCGCGACGACGTCGAGCTCCGAGGGGTGACGTTCGACGATGCTGCGGAACGTGAGTCGCCCAATGCGGCCAAACCCGTTGATCGCGATGCGTCGGCGCATCTTGACACCTCCCGTGTGTTCACCGGCGACGGGTATTCTTTCGATCATAGCGGCTGGACGGTGTCGCGGCAAGGATTTCGACGGGGATGAGACGGCCGGCGGGGCAAACGTTCATAGATTTGTAAGAAGAGAGAGCGGCCTCACCCCGCCTTTCTCCATCGGAGATGGAGGGGGGAGCCTCACCCCCCGCCCCTCTCCATCTCCGATGGAGAGGGGCGGGGGGTGAGGCCACGCGTTCGATCCCACCTACTCTTTCTTGACACGCGCCAAAACCGCGTCATAATAAGGTATCCGCTGCGCTATGGGCGATGGCCGAGCGACGCCGCGCCGAGCAGTGGCTTTCGAGAAAGGGAGGGCAATCTATGTCGAGGGTCTCTCGACGACACTTCTTGCAACAGTCCACGTTCGCCGCCATCGGGGTGGGAACGGCGACGCTGATCGCCGCCTGCTCCGGTGGGGCGTCCACCGCCGCGCCGACGACGGCGCCAGTGGCCGCACCAACCACGGCGGCGACCAAGGCCGCGCCGACGACCGCCGCGGCGCCCACGGCCGCACCAACCACCGCGGCGGCGACGGCGGCGACCCCGGCTCCGGCGCCCACCACCGCCAGCGCCGCGGCGACCGTCGCCCCGGCGGCGACGGCCGCGAAGGCCAGCGGCCCGGTCACGGTCAACTACTATCTGAGCGGTGACGTCAACATCCGCGACCTCTGGTCAAAGTCGCTGATTCCGGCCTACCAGAAGGTGCAGCCCAACGTCACTATCGCCATGACGTTTTCCGAGCACGGCGCGGGCGATCAGACCACCTTCGATCGCCTCGCGGCGGCGAAGCAGGCGGGCAAACCGTCGGGGGTCGATCTCTGGGAGACCGGCAACTACCTCCAGCAGGGCGGCCAGGCCGGCTTGATCGAGAAACTGACAGACACCGAGATCCCGAACCTGGCGAAGGTGTCGCCGACCGTCCTCGGCCAGTACAACAGCTACGGCGTTCCGTACCGCGGCAGCTCGGTCGTTCTCGCCTACAACAGCAAGGTCGTGACGACCGCACCGCAGACGCTCGACGACGTGCTGGCCTGGGTGAAGGCGAATCCCGGTCAGTTCACCTACAACCCGCCGGACCAGGGCGGCTCGGGTCAGGCGTTCGTGACGCGCGTCCTGATGATGGGCATGCCCGATTCGGACCTGAATCTCTTCCAGACTGGCTACGATCAATCGAAAGAGTCCGAGTGGGACAAGGGCTGGACGACCCTGAAAGACCTCGCGCCGTCGATCTACAACAAGGGCTTCTATCCCAAGGGCAACGTGCCGGTGCTCCAGACACTCGGCAAGGGCTCGATCAACATGGCGCCGGTCTGGTCGGACCAGGGGCTGAGCTACCTCGCGCAGAACCTGCTACCCCCGGAGGTCAAGCTCGAGCAGATCTCGCCGCCCTTCTCGGGTGGTGGCGCGTTCGTCGGCGTCGTGGCCGACAGCGTGCAGAAGGACGCGGCCTACGCGTACCTGAACTGGGTGCTGACCCCCGATCCGCAGACGATCATCATCAACACGATCGACGGCTACCCCGGTCTCGATTGGAAGTACATGCCGCCGGACGTTCAGGCCAAGTTCGCCGCCGTCGCCAAGGACTACAGCTTCGGCTTCAGCGCGAAGTTCGACACCGACCTGAACCAGCAGTGGTACGAAAAGGTCGCCGGAACGCCGATGCCGAAGGCGCCATAGCACGATGGGAGTCGGGGACGCGCGCCCTTCGTGGTCCAAAGCAACCCCGCGGCCCCGCGTCGCCGGCTCCCACCTGCGCGAGGCCGCCCTCGGTCTCGTCATGGCGCTCCCGCCATTCGTCGTGCTCCTGGCGCTGATCGTCTATCCGGCGGTCGAGGCGGCGCTGTTTTCCCTGGGGCAGGTGCCGACCGACAACGTCGCCTTCAGCACCGGCATGCATCTGATCGTGAGCAAGACGCTGACGCTGGAAGTCTACCGTCAGCTTTTCGCCAGTAGTTTCTTCCTGGACGACCTCTCGATCACGTTTTTCGTCACGGTCCTGTCCGTCGTGCTGGTGCTGGTCATCAGCTACATCCTGGCGCTGTACGTCCGGTTCGGCGTGGGGCCGCTGGTCGCCGTCGTCCGCTCGCTCTACTTGATTCCACTGTTCGTGCCGGTGGTCATCGCGTCGTACGCGCTGATCACCTTCTACGTGGACCACGGCATCGTGCAGGCCGTGCTGACGCACCTTGGCCTGGGCTACGCGCCGCCGATCTACCATCGGGCGGGCATCGTCATCGGCGAGGTCTGGACGAGCATTCCCTTTGCGGTCCTGCTGCTTGGCTCGGGACTGGATGGACTGCCGCAGGAGATGGTCGAAGCGGCGCACGACGCCGGCGCCGGCTTCTTCGGGGTGCTCTGGCGGATCGTGATCCCGCTGAACGTGGTGCCGGCGATGATCGTGGTGACGTTCACCTTCATCGGCGTGCTGGGCAGCTTCACCGTGCCGTACCTGATTGGCCCGAACGCGCCGCAGATGCTGGGCGTGGCGATGCAGGCCTACTTCTCGAGCTATCAGCAGCCGCAGCCGGCCGTGGCGATGGCGATGATCACCTTCCTGCTCGCCGCGGTTGCCGGCGGCGTCTACGTCTGGGCGACCGCGCGCTCGGGCAAGGCGCTCTGAGATGAAGCTCACCTGGTTCCTCGACGTGCCCGAGCTGCGTCGCGCGCTCGGCGTGATTCTCGTGCTGGCGCTGGGCGCGTTTCTCCTCTTTCCGCTGGCGACGCTGGTGATCTGGGCGTTCGCCGACGTCTGGCGCTACCCGAACGTGCTCCCGCAGTCCTTCTCGTTCCGCTGGTGGCAGTGGGTCTTCGCCAACGGCGACGTCGGCAAGGCGGTCTTCTACAGCGTGACGACCGCGCCGGTGGTCACCGTGCTCTCGGCGCTGATCTGCCTGCCGGCCGCCTACAGCTTCTCGAGGCTGCAGTTCCCCGGCCGCAGCTTCCTGTTCATCTCGCTGCTCGCCGCGAACGCGTTCCCCAAATTCGGCCTCTACATCTCGATCGCGACGATCTTCTTCGAGCTGAACCTGATCAACACCTTCTGGGGCGTCGTGCTGATCCAGTTGATCAACACGCTGGTGGTGATGGTGTGGATCCCGGCGGCCGGCTTCGACAGCGTGCCGCGCGCGCTGGAAGAGGCGGCGCGCGACGCCGGGGCGGGGCCGCTGCGGGTCTTCTGGCGGATCACCCTGCCGATCGCGATGCCAGGGATCATCGTCGCCGGCATCCTGGCCTTTCTGGCCGCCTTCGACGAATCGCAGGGCACGCTCGTCGTCGGCAGCCCGACCATCACGACGATGCCGATTTTGATGTACACTCTGGTATCGAACTATCCGGAGCCGGTCGGGGCGGTCTTCTCGATCCTGCTCTCGATCCCGTCGCTGGTGCTGCTGCTGGTCGCGCGACGCTACCTCATCGCCGGCTACCTGGCGGCGGGCTTCAAGGGACGGTAGCGGAAGGAGGGGGAAACGTGGCGCGTCTGGAGATCGACCACCTAGTCAAGCAGTACGCGGCCGGCTACGCGATCCAGGACGTTTCCCTCGACGTCGCCGACGGCGAGCTGGTCTGCCTGCTCGGCCCGTCTGGCTGCGGCAAGACGACGACCTTGCGCACGATCGGCGGCTTCATCACGCCGGACAGCGGCGACGTGCGGATCGACGGCCAGAGCATCCTGCGCCTGCCGCCGGAGCGCCGCCCGACCGCGATGGTCTTCCAGCGCTACACTCTCTGGCCGCACATGGACGTCGCGCACAACGTCTCCTTCGGGCTCGAGCTGCGCCACCGGCCGCGCAAGGAGATCGAGCAGGCGGTGAAGGGCGCGCTCGAGCTGGTGGGATTGCCAGGCGCCGAGAAGCGGCATCCGGCGCAGCTTTCGGGCGGTCAGCAGCAGCGCGTGGCGCTCGCCCGAGCGCTGGTGCTGGAGCCGCGGATCCTCCTGTTGGACGAGCCGTTCTCGAACCTGGACGCCCAGTTACGGGTGCGGATGCGCGAGGAGCTGACCACGATCCAACGGCGCGTCGGCATCACCACGGTCTTCGTCACGCACGACCAGGAAGAGGCGCTTTCGATTGCGGACCGGATCGCGGTGATGCGCGCGGGGCTGATCGAACAGGTCGCGACTCCGACCGAGCTGTACGCCCGGCCGGCCACCCGCTTCGTGGGGACCTTCATCGGTACCATGAACCTGATCGAGGGCCGGGTCGACGACCACGGGCAGGTCGTCGCCGGTCCCTTCCAGCTTCCGCTGCCGGACGGCTGCCACGCCGCCCCCGGCGGGGCGCTCACCGTGGGCGTCCGTCCGGAGGACTTCGTCCTCGCCGCGCCCGGTCGCACCGGGGTCGCCATCCAGGTGGTCCAGACGACCGACCTGGGCCACTATCGGCGGGTCATCGTCGACGTTCCCGCGGCCGGCAAGCTGAGCGTCTTCGTGGACAAGTCGCAGGACCTGTCGCTCGGCCCCGGTTCCCTCTGGCCGCGCCGCGTGCTGTTCTACGCCGGCGAAGAATTGATCGGGATCAGCGAAGGTGTCCAGGAGCGGTTTCGCGCTGTCCCGCCGGAGGTAAGCCTCGCGGATGAGCTGATCGCCGAACGGCACGCCGAGGCGCGGCGTGAGTCGGCGGACTGAATGCAGCAGCGCCGGCTGAAGGGCGTGACTGGGCTGTACTTCAGCGGGGGAGTCGATGCAGCGCGAGCGTAGGATCAGCCGCCGCAGGCTGGTGGACCGGTCTTGCCGCGCGTTTGGGGCAGTGGTCGGCGCGGGGCTGATCGCCGCCTGTCGACAGG
>DATLRG010000517.1:0-3151 GCA_035534795.1 Chloroflexota bacterium | reverse complement strand
TTTCCATCCCGAGGCGTGCGCGATCGGCGCGGCCAACCAGAAGGGGAGCGTCGAATCGCTGGTGAAGTGGGTCAAGGGCAATTTCCTCGCCGGGCGGGTCTTCGTCGACGACGTTGACCTGGCGCACCAGAATGCCGACTGGCTCGCCGCCCGCAATGCGTGGCCCTCGGCGGCGACCGGCGAGACCCCGCTGGATCGGCTGGCCCACGAGGCGGCCAAAGGCGGGACGCTTCCGCGCGATGCGTCCGATTACGCATTGCTCGAAAGCGGCCACGTCACCGGCGAATCCCTCGTCCCTCTTTGTGGGAACGTCTACTCCGTCCCCCTCGGCCACGTTGGCGCCGCGGTCACGCTGCGGCTGGACGCCGACCGGGTGCGCATCTGGCGGGATACGACGTGCCTGGCCGATCATCCGCGGGCACCCGACGGCGCTCACCAGCGGGTCATCGACCCGGCGCATTTCGCCGAGTTGTTCGGGCGCAAAGCGCGTGCCCAGGTGATGCTCTATCGCACGGCGCTCCTGGAGCTGGGCGACACGGCGGCGTCCTACGTCGGCGAGGTGTCCCGGCGCCGGCGCGAGAAGCTGCAGGACGAGATTCTCGCCCTTTACGGCCTCTGCGAGGCGCACGGTGCCGCGCGGCTGCTCGCGGCGATGGCCCAAGCGCAACAGGTCGGCGCCTACGGTGCGGAGTACATTCGCGCGCTGGTGGAAGGCGGGCCGCCCACGGACATCAGCCCGGGGCGCCCCATCCTGGCGGTCCCGGGCGTTCCGCCGCAGGAGGAGATCGATCGGCTCTTGAGTAGCTACGAAGCCTACGTCGAGGGGAGCGCCGTGGCCGTGGGAGGGGGCGTGTGATGAGCGACCAATTACGTCTCTTGCTGCAAGACGTAAATCTGCGCCACGCCGCCGATGGGATCGGCGCCTGGCTGGATCGCGCCGCCCAGGACGGGATCAGCCATCACGACTTCCTCGTCGGCCTCCTGGAAGAGGAGATCGCCGCGCGGGCGGCCGACGCGACCGAGCGGCGGCTGCAACGCGCCGCCTTCCCGTTCGCTGCCACGATCGAACAGTTCGATTTCCGCTTCCGCCCCGAACTCAAGCGCCAGGTCGTGCTGCGCTACCTCGACCCGACCTTCGTCGAGCAGGCCCTCGCGATCGCCCTGGTCGGCCCGCCCGGCTTGGGCAAGACGATGCTGGCGGTCGCCGTCGCGACCAAGCACGTCCAGCTCGGCTACAACGCCCGCTTCATCACCGCACAGAGCCTCGCCGGCCAGCTCGGGCGCGCGACGACGCCCTTGGGGCGCCAGCGGGTGCTGCGCCCGTTGCTCACGTGCGACGTCCTGGTCCTCGATGAGCTCGGCTACTTACCGACCGAGCCCGCGTTTGGGCCAGCGTTCTACGAGATCGTCGCCGGTCGCTACGAACACCGACCGACGATCATCACGTCCAACAAGAGTCTGACCGAATGGGGGACGATTGTCCAAGATGCCAGTCTCGCGGCCGCGATTGTCGATCGGATTTTGCATCACGGGCAGGTCTATTACCTGAAGGGACCGTCCTGGCGCGTCAAAGGACGCACTGCAGACGGTGCAGTGGAACCGGAGGTGCCGGCCTAGTACTACTACCGTAGTTAAGCTATGATGTGTCATCAGGACCGTGAGCCGCACCGCGGGCGGCGCGCTGCCGATAGTGGCTCTGACGAACCCGCAGGCGGATCGTTCGACGCCAATGGGATCAGGCCAGACGTAGCTCGACCGAGCGGGCTGGCAGAGGGAGGGCGACCTCCAGCAACCGGTGAACCTCGGGGACGGTCAGACCTGCGAGGGCCTGGTCTGGCGCCCCCATTTTTCGGCCTCGGTTGCTTGGAGCGAAGCCAACCAGGCGTGGGCCAGCATGGCGAGGGTGATATGCCGATGCCAACTGAGCCAGAGACGCACCTCGTTCTGGTCGAAGCCCGCCTCGCCCTTCGCCTCCTCGATGCATTGTTCCACGGTATAGCGCGTCGCGGCAATCCCTGCCAGGACGTGCAGCGTGGTCTCCGGCGGGGCCCAGGCCAGGTAGTAGGCGATCTCGGTCGGATCGCTGACCGAGCGGCGGGCCAGCCACCAGACCGCCGGTCCGGGCAGGTGGTTGCGGCTTTCGATCACGCGCACGCGCCCCCAGTCGTAGACGCGCCGTCCCTTCTCTCCTTCCGCCACGCTGAACCGGTCCCACTGCTCCGCCGGCCACGCTGCCACCAGCGCCGCGACGGTCGTGGGCGGTGGCGCATCGGGCGCCAGCCGCACTTTGGTGCGCGGACGCCCGCGCGTCGGCCGACTCGGCTCCTCCACCGACGGGCGCTCCGCCCAGACCGGGGTCGTCGAGGAGACCGCCAGGACGTAGCAGCGTCCGCTGTTCTGGATGGTTTCCCGCAGGCGCGGCGAGTCCCCGTCGACCTCGTCGCCGCTCACCCAACGCATTGGCACGCCGCGCGCCCAGGCGTGTTCGAGCATCGCGATCGCTTGCTCCGGCTTGGTCTGAAACGTGACCCCGTCGGGCACGTGGGCTTTCGTGCGCCGCCCGGCATCGGCGCACCATCCTTCGGACAGGTACAGCCGTCGGTCCAAGAAGACGTGGCCTGGGGAACTCGCGTAGGTCAGCACGGTCGCGATCTGACAATTCTCGACCTTCCCCGCCGTCCCGCTGTACTGGCGCTGGACCCCGACCGAGCCGGTGCCCTTCTTGAGGATGCCGGTCTCATCGACGACCCCAATCCCCTCGGGATCGCCAAACGTCTCCGACCCGAAGGCTTCCAAGATGTCGCGCGCCGCGTCGGCATCCCAGCCGGCGCGATAGAGCAGGCGTTGGGTCCGATCCGGGGTGGCATCGCCAACGGCTTCGGCGACCTGCCAGCCGTTCTTACGCTCAACCGGTGCGAGCAACCCACGCAGGTACTTCGCCGCCTGCTCCCGCGTCTCGCTTCGGACAAAGAGACCGGCGAGCCGGGCGTGAAACGCCTCGAACAAGTCGGCCCAGCGATCAAAATCCTCTCTTCGCACGGTGGTCCTCCAAGCATCGTGACACAATTCATGATGCCTGAAGGATCCGGGTTAGACAACTACGGTAGTAGTATGAGAGTGTGTGGGAAGGGTCAGGGGGCAAGGGGTTTTT
>DATLRG010000516.1:0-4354 GCA_035534795.1 Chloroflexota bacterium | reverse complement strand
CAACTTATCTGTAGCAGAGACTACGCAGAACGGAGAAGTCGCGGAGGAGACCGAACCTCGTGATAGGATAGCCCCCCGAGCGGTACCGATAGCGGGGTCTTCGTGACCGACATGGTGCGCCACCGTTCACCTGCGCATTGGCCAGAGCACGTCAGACTCCCTTGCGCCCTCGAATTATTGACCCCGTTGCCATTACCGATTAGAATAAAGACGAATAAACGCATATGAGAATATGTTCATGCCCGAGTCATTCATTGCGATTCATCGATCCCTGGAGGCCACCGAGATTCGGAGCCGTTTCTTCCGGGCGCTGGGTGATCCAAAGCGCCTGAAGATATTGGAGCTCTTGCTCGACGGCGAAAAGTCGGTCGGCGAGATCGTCGATCATCTCCAGGCCTCCCAGGGCCGCGTCTCCAATCACCTGGCCTGTCTGCGCTGGTGCGGCTTCGTGACAACACGCCGCGCCGGGAAGTTTGTCTACTATCAGTTGGCTGACCTGCGCATCCGCGAGATCGTCCGCCTGGCCGATGCCGTCATCGGCGACAACGCCTCCGCCATCGCAAGCTGCACGCGGATCGCGGCTGATACCGAGATGTGAGCCGATCCCCTGAATCAGTTATTGCTTCAGGGGAGAGAGAACGAATTGTCCGAGGAGAATTGAAAAGTGGCTGACCGAGAGGTACAAATACGAATCGCGGGCATGACCTGCACCGATTGCGAAGTCCATATCACACGGGCGCTTGAGCGAGCCGGTGCGACCGAAGCGACTGCCGACTTTCGCCGGGGCTTGGCGCGCCTGCGGATGCCGGAGAACGTGGGCCAGGCGGCGCTGATGGACGCGGTGCGCCAGATGGGCTACACGACGGTGCACGTCGAGGAAATGAGAGCGACCTCGTCGCCAATTGTCGCTGAGCGGACCGGTGGAGAAGGGACCTATGACCTGGCCATTGTCGGCTCGGGGGGTGGCGCGTTCGCAGCGGCGATCCGCGCCCGAGATCGGGGTGCGCGGGTTGTGATGATCGAACGGGGGACGGTCGGTGGCACCTGCGTGAATATCGGTTGCGTCCACTCGAAGACGTTGCTCCGGTCGGGAGACGTCTACTGGAAAGCGGCCCACAATCCTTTTGCCGGAGTCGCGACCCGGACCGGGAAGGTCGATCTCGCCACCCTGGTTCACCAGAAGGATGAGCTCGTCGCCCAGCTGCGCCAGGAGAAGTACCTCGATCTGATTGCCGGCTATGGCTGGGACCTCCTCCGCGGCGAAGCACACTTTGGCGACGCCGGCCTTCTCCACGTCAACGGAAACGCGATACGCGCAAAGAAGATCCTTCTCGCCACCGGGGCTTCCCCGGCCGTGCCGGCGATTCCGGGCCTAACCGAGGTGCCCTACCTCACCAGCACCTCCGCGTTATCCCTGACGAAATTGCCGAAGAGTCTGGTCGTGATCGGCTCCGGCTACGTCGCGCTGGAGCTCGGCCAGTTGTTCCGCCACCTCGGCAGTCGGGTGACGCTGATCCAGCGCAGCCCACGCATTCTCAAGAGCTACGATCCAGAGATTTCCGAGGCCTTGGCCGGGGCCCTGACCGAACACGGCATCGAGTTCGTGACCGGCGCCCGCTACGAGCGCGTTGAGAAGCGGGGCGGGAATATCGTGGTCCAAGTGACCGTCGATGGCGCTCCTCGGGCGGTGGAAGGCGACCAACTGCTCGTCGCGACCGGGCGCGCGCCAAACACGCAGGCGCTTGCACTCGACCGGGCGGGCGTTGCCGTTGGAGCAAGCGGGGAGATCCTCGTGAACGAGCATCTCCAGACCAGCAATCCGGACGTCTACGCGGCCGGCGACGTTACCCTGGCGCCCCAGTTCGTCTACGTCGCGGCCTACGAGGGCGCTCTGGCCGCGGAGAACGCGCTCGACGGGAATCACCGGGCGGTCGATCTGAGCGCCCTATCCGGGGTCACCTTCACCAATCCGGCGATCGCCACTGTCGGACTGACCGAACGGCAGGCGGCGGAGGCCGGCCATCAGGTCAAGGCGTCGGTACTACCAGCCTCGGCGGTGCCCCGGGCGATCGTGAACCGGAACACCCACGGCGTGTTTAAGATCGTTGCGGATGCCGAGACCGATCAGATCCTTGGCGTGCACGTCGTCGCGGAGAACGCGGGCGACGTCATCTACACCGGGGTGCTCGCGGTAAAGTTTCATCTTACGGTAAAAGACCTCGTCGAGACGTTCGCACCGTATCTGACGATGGCCGAAGGACTGAAGCTCGCGGCGCAGACGTTTGGACGAGACGTGCATAAGCTCTCTTGCTGTGCGGCGTGAGGAGGAGCCGTCTGGGACAGTTCGAGATGATCTGTAGGTGGAGAAGGCCGCCCATTCACGGCGCCACGGGGGACGAATGAGGAGTGTGATCGACTTGTTAACGACGATCCAGTTGGAGGAGCTTCAAAAGCTGATCCAGCAAGCGGCAATCCTCGTCGACGTACTTCCCGCCGACGAGTACACTCGCGAGCATTTGCCCGGTGCAATCAATATTCCGTTGAAGACATTGAATGGCTCGACCACCGCCAGGCTGCCCTCCGATCAGCCGATCATCGCCTACTGCCACGACTACGAGTGAGACATGAGCGCCCGAGCCGCGTGGCGGCTCGCGACTCTTGGTTTCACCCAGGTTTACCGCTACAAGCCGGGAAAGGCCGATTGGCTCGCGAACGGTCTCCCGATCGAGGGAACGCAGGCGGACGTGCCCCGGGCGGGTGAGGTGACCCGACCGGATGTCCCGACCTGCCAGTTGGGGGAGCAGATCGGCGAGGCGCGGCAGCGGGCGCAGGCCGCCGGTTGGGATATCTGCCTGGTGGTGACCGAGGACAATGTGGTGCTTGGCCGTCTACGCGGGAAGGCGCTCCAGGCCAATCCGGCTGTTAGCGTCGATGAGGTGATGGAGGAAGGTCCGACGACGATCCGCCCCGACACGTTGCTCGACGACATCGTTCCGCGCATGCGCCAAAAGCACGTGGAGAACATCGTCGTCACGACGCCAGACGGGCGCTTGGTCGGCGTCATGTTGGGACAGGCCGCCGAAGCGCGGCTGACAGTGTTCCGGGCGACGGCAGAGAGCACGAACGGTTCGTAACGGTGCTCGATGTCGACGTCCCGCGCGAGGAACGGAAGCGTATCGTGCGCGGGTGAGTACGTGGCTATCATGTTCCACCAGCTTCAGCACTCGCTTCCAGAGTGACTAAAACGTGGATGGGTGATCTCGCGAACGCCCTAAAAGACCTGATCGAGAACGGTCTCGTAATAGAAGTAGGTCATGTCCGCGTCACGCCCAGGTGTTCCCGCTGCCGCCGCAAGGAGGCAAGATGCCGAACAGTGGGGCCAGGTCGTCGACGGCATAGACAAACGGCCCGTTGATTTGCGTGGTCGGAAGGGTCGGGAGCCGGATGGCCGCGCGAAGTGTGCCGAATAGCGCGTCTCAGAATGCGTTTCGGAGGGTGCATCCTGGATCGTTCCGCATTTTGCCTAAACCTTCGGCTGCAAGCGGGCCGCTGCACGTCCAATCTGCAAACTTGATTGTGCATCCGAGCAATCGGCCGAAGGCGAGCCCGGAATGGTGTAGTCCGGAGTCAAGCAGATCCTCGTCTAACAAGACATTTGGATGGAAAGGAGCCCTCGACCGACAGTGGAATTGGCGGGACACGAGGAACTGCTGTCGGTCGGAGCGCAACCAGTGACGGTAGGGCGGTCAAATATTCCCGCGACATGGTTGGGCCACTGGCTAAGGCGGCGTCACCGACCCAAGCGGGCTTTCGAGAGTCCTGCCTCGCGTTCGGTCGGTTGGGTCGTGCAGTCGGCGCAGGTTCGCCGCCGCCACAGGACGATTCCCACGGCCACGGCCACACCCACCCCCACCGCGGCGATCGTGGGTATGCCAATCGCCGACAGGATTGCCGGTCCGATCGCCGCGCCCGCGAGCAGCAGCAGCAGCAGCGGCCCTCCACAGCACACGGCCATGAGCACCACCGCTCCAAGTCCCGCCAGAGCGTTATTTCAGTTCATCTGATTTTCTTCTCCTGTTCGATACTTTCGGGTTCGATCATCGGACCGTTTCCGCGATCGGTATCGCAATGGACGGCCGGCGATGTGCCGCCACGTGAGGCGCGATCAACCATTCGCGCTCACCCTCCTCCACGATGCCCGGTTGATAACCCGCTTCTTGCACCGCTTCGATCAGCGGTTTTACATCGGCGTTCGCGTCGCAGCGAAAGAGCGCTTCGCGACGTCGGGAGCTCGCCGTAACCCCCGAGGCTCCTGCCTGGGTGAGCGCATGGGTCACGTGTTGTTCGCAACGTG
>DATLRG010000515.1:0-2594 GCA_035534795.1 Chloroflexota bacterium | reverse complement strand
GTTCGCCAACGGTCGGTGGCCAGGCCCGCGTGTGATGTGCTCCGGGCCTGCGATCAGGACAACGGGCGGGCACGGCACGGCGTATCCGCGCGAATACGTCAACGCGAGCCCATTCCTCATCGCCGACGGCCCGACCCAGATGCGGGTGGCCGTGCGGACGCTCGCCGAGCAGGGCGCTGACTGGGTGAAGATCCTACTGACCGGCGGCCTCTATAGCGTCCACGAGACCGTCGACAGTGGTCAGCTGTCCGACGACGAACTCGGGATGGTGATGGCGACGGCGAAGCAGCGCGGCTTGCCGGTTCTCGCCCACTGCGGCAGCGCCCGGTTGGCCGAGCTCTTCGTCGAGCTGGGCGGCCGCTCAGTCGAGCACGGTTATGCCCTGGACGAGAAGGCGGCGGCCGCGATCGCCGCCAAGGGCGCGTGGCTCACTCCGACGATCGGGGTGACTCACGACGTCGAGATGATGAAAGCGGACGGTTGGCCGGATCACGCGATGAAGCGGGCGATCGCTTCGGCTAAGAAGCACGCCGACGCGGTCCAAGCTTGCATCGCCGTGGGCGTGAAGCTCGCCACCGGGGCGGACCTCAACCCGATCGGCCCGCGCCTTCATGCCGAGCTGAGGCTGCTCGAGCAGATCGGGATGAGCCGCCTAGAGGTTCTGCGCGCCGCCACCTCGAGCAGCCGCGAGCTGAACGGCCTCGGAGGTGAAACTGCTCCGAGGCCCGGCTCTGCGGCTGACCTCGTGCTGCTCGCGGGGAATCCCCTGGATGACCTTTCGGTTCTGCACAACCCGCGCGGCGTCATGACTTACGGTCGTTTTGTTGTCGACCCGCGTGGCGGCGCGTTGTCCGCGCCGGCGTCGTTTCCGTACGGTGCTCGCCGGCGGTGAAATTGAAGCTCGGAGTGGTGTTTCCGCAGACCGAGATAGGGACCGATCCCATGACCGTCCGGGCATACGCGACGGGAGTCGAGGCCGCCGGATACGACCACATCGTGGCCTATGACCATGTATTCGGCCACCGTCCGGCTGATCGCGTCGCGTGGGCCGAGCTTGGCCCGTACACCGACGCACATCAATTTCACGAGGTCTTCGTGCTCTTCAGTCACCTGGCCGCGATCACGACGCGAATCGGGTTCGCAACCGAGGTCCTTGTCCTGCCCCAACGACAGACGGTGTTGGTGGCAAAGCAGGCAGCCGAGCTCGACCTCTTGTCTGGTGGGCGTCTCCGACTGGGCGTTGGAGTGGGGTGGAACCCGGAAGAATTTCGCGCCCTCGGAATGGACTTCCAGAATCGCGGAGCTCGTATCGTCGAGCAAGTGGAGACGCTGCGCAGGCTGTGGGCGTCCGACGCCATCACAGTAAGCGGGACCTTCCACAACATCGCTTCGGGCGGCATCAACCCTCGGCCCGGTCACGCGATACCGGTCTGGATCGGTGGCCATGCACCTGTCGCGATAAAGCGGGCCGCCGCCATCGCTGACGGCTTGATGCTGGGGCACTCGGTTGCTGAGGCCCCGCAAGTGATCGGCTATGTGAAGGAAATGTTGACCGCAAATGACCGGGACCCGGCGGTGTTCGGCTTTGCGGCGAGGCTGCAGCTCGATCCGGACGACATGGTCGGAACTCTGGAGAAGGCGCGCGCCTGGGTCCGAACGGGGATCTCCCACCTGTCCATCAGCACCATGGATCGAGGCGTCAGAGAACCTCACGAGCACCTGCAGCTGCTCCGTGAGTTCATCGAAGCCTGGTCGTCCAGCAACGAGATCGGGGCACCCAACTGATGGCAGTGGGTCGACGCGGCGAGAAGACGGCTGAGGAGATCCGGTCGGCAGCCCTTGAACTCTTCTACAAGCGGGGCTTTCAGGCCAGCACGCTGCGCGGTATCGCGGCCAAGGTGGGTATACAGGTCGGTAGCCTTTACAACCACATCGGATCGAAGAGCGATCTGCTCTTCGAGATCATGGAAGGGTCGCGTCCCCGCGGCGCTGTAAAGGTAGAAAGACGTAGTCTCCCGCGGTAGGTCTGGAAAACCACCGAGAAGGAGGACTACGTCGTGACGACAAGAGTAGCGCCAAGCACCGTCCTGACTTCAGGCGGAGTCACCGCAATTGATCCCACGTGGCGCGCGTATTTCCGCCGCCGTCTCGCCCGTGATGCGGAGCAAGTCGCCAGCCCAGTGGATGTCCTCCCCCCACAGGCGACGGAACCCTCGTACGGCTGGCCCCGTTCGACGGCACCCCAACAAAGGTCGGCGTTGGGTCAAGGAGAAGTGATCTCGTCGAAGCAGGACTTGACGTCGCAGTCCAGAATCCACCTTGGCGACGCTCTTTTAGACAGGAGCTGAAAGCACCGGCCGATCGCATCGTGGGTGGATCTGCCTTTCCGAAAACCGTAGGAGTTCCGGTCCCCTGTGGTCTCCGCTATCGGTTCCAGGGCCAGCAGATGCAAGGCCTGCATGGACCGGTCGATCATCGCGGGAATACCCAGAGGCCGCGTTGTCTTTTTGCCTGGCTTCGGGATGTGCACCCGGCGCAGCGGCAGCGGTTGGTAGCCGCGTGAGCCTAGCCTTTGCACAGCCGTCGATTTCTGA
>DATLRG010000514.1:0-4671 GCA_035534795.1 Chloroflexota bacterium | reverse complement strand
AGAAATTATCTCAAAACAGGTGTTTGAGCGCCCTGCGGGCGCTCAAACACCTGTTTTGAGATAATTTCTAAACCACAGGGTGTCTGCACATTGACAGTTGGTGGTAGATTGGCGGCGCAAACCTTCCACCAACTGTCAACGTTCAGTCACCCTCTACGTCCAAAACTGAAGGGGGTAGGCCGCGTGGACTGGACGAATGCGTTTCAATTCCGAGCGCCAGCGCGGATCGTTTTTGGGCCGGGGAGCGCGGGCTCGGTGGGCGAGATCGCTCGCGACCTGGGGAGCAAGGCACCGCTGGTCCTCACCGACCCGACGCTCCACCGGCTCGGGATCACCCGAGCCGTCGAGACGTCGCTCGGCGAAGCTGGCCTGCGGGTCGAGGTGTTCGCGGAGGTCGCGACCGAGCCGACCCTCGCGTCGGTCGAGAGCGCCGTGCAGGCCTTCCGCGAGCGCGGCTGCGACCTGATCGTCGCCGTTGGCGGCGGCAGCTCGATCGACACGGCCAAGTCGGTTTCCCTGCTGTTGGGGAACGAGGGGAAGCTCTCCGAGTACCAGCAGCGGCGCGTCGGCGCGGAGTGGCGGACCGAGCGGCGGGTCCAGCGGCGGGGGACCGAGATTATCGCCATCCCCACGACGGCTGGCACCGGCAGCGAAGTGACGTCCGGGTCGGGCGTGTTCGATCCGGCCACCGGGATCAAAGGGTGGGCCGGGGACCCCTTGCTGCGGCCCTCGGTCGCGGTCTGCGACCCGCTGCTGACGCTCTCGATGCCGCCCCGGGTCACCGCCGACACCGGCCTGGACGCGCTCTCTCAGTCGATCGAATGCTACGTGAACGGCGGCTTCAAGCCGTTCGCCGATGCGCTGGCGCTCGAAGCGATCGCGGTGATCGGGCAGAACCTGCCGCGCGCCTTCGCCAACGGCGACGACCTCGCCGCGCGGTCGGCGATGCTGGGCGCCGCGACGATGACCGGCGTGGCCTTCACCAACGGTGGCCTGATCCACGTCCACACCTATGCCGAGGTCCTGGGTGACCTCACCCACCTCCCACACGGCCGGTTGATCGGCCTGATGCTCCCCCACGTCCTGGAGTGGAGTCTGCCTGGCTGCACCGAGAAGCTCGCGACAATCGGGCGAGTGCTCGGCGAGAAGGTCGATGGGCTCTCCGCTCGCGAGGCGGCCGAACGTGCGCTCGGCGCCGTCCGGCGACTTTGTTCCGACGTCGAAGTGACCGAGCCGCTGCGGACGCACGGCGTGAGCGAGGAGACGCTGCGGATCACGGCGGAACGGGTCTTCGCCCAGCACGCCGCGCGGTCGGCGACGGGCCCGCGCGGCTTCCGAAGCGTGGACGAGGTGCTGAGCCTGCTCGAGCGGGCCTATTAGGGCTCCGTCCAGGAGCAAGTGATGAATGAGCAGGGGGAAGAATTGGCCCAGTGGGTCAATTCGTCCCCCTGCTGATTCACCCCTTGCTCCTGGACAGCGCACCGGGTTAGAATGGCGCGGATGCCTTGACAGAATGGTAATGCAACGCCGGGGAACGCCGGTGCCGGCCGTGATGGGAGCGATGCCATCGCCAGGCAGATGGGGGAGAAGGACCAGCGATGAGCGTCGGGACCATGTCGCGGAAAGAGGACCTCTGGCTCGCCTGCAAACCGAAGACCTGCTGCTACGTCGCGACGGTCATTCCCACCGGTCGCGACGTCTGGCGGATCTCGCGCACGCTCCAGGCGCCGCCCTGGACGTTTCTGCGCTACTTCGAATCACCCGAGCCGCGCCGCGACGCCTTCGCGCTCGACGGCTCGGACCGCCGGTTTCGACTCGCGCTCGCCAAACAGCCCAGTCGACGGAAGAAGACGCCGCCGCCGTGCATCTTTCTGATGCGCACGAACGGCGGCCACCACCGCTGCAGCCTGGGCGACCTGCGGCCCGCGAGTTGTCGCTCCTTTCCGTCGGAGGTGACCCAGGGCGGCGTACTCTGCCTGAACCCGATCGGCTGCACCTGCCACGAGTGGAACCTCTCGGACGTCGACGTCGCGCAGGAACGGGCGCTGGTCGAAACTCGCCAGCAGGACGGCGCGGAATACGCCGCGATTGTTGCGCGGTGGAACGTTCGGGTGGCCGCGGCATCCGACGATGCGCGCTTCGATCTTCCCGCGTACTGCGCGTTCCTGCTCGGCGCCTACGACGCGCTGGCGGCCGGCGCGCCCCTGGAGCCGTCGCGTGAGTGATGCACCGACGACCCCGTGCGGCACCTGTGGCATCTGCTGTCGTTCCTACGTCGTGCCCGTCAATGGCTACGACATCTGGCTGATCAGCACGCGGGAGCGCCTGAATCCGGAAGAGTTCATCGTGGCCTACCCGCTGCCCAAGAAAAACGCCGAGAGCTTCCATCTGAGCAAGGACGGTTTCAACTGCGCCCTCGCGCTGGCCAAGAAGGGCGAGTTCGCCATCGAGCGGGACTGCACCTTCCTGGTGCAACTGGGCGGTGGACACGCGCGCTGTGGCATCTACGAGCATCGACCGGGCGCGTGCCGCACCTATCCCATGACGCTCTTTCGGAATGCCGTGATCCAACGCAAGGATTCACGGTGCCCGCCCAACGCCTGGTCCGAGGAGGCGAAGCGCTGGCCATCCTGGCGGGTCAGCCTGAAGCGCATGGACATGACCTTCGACGTCTATCACGAAGTCGTCGCCCGCTGGAACGCGCGCGTCGACCAGAGTCCCGAGGGCACGACCTACCCGCTGACCACCTATCTGAATTACCTGATGAACGTCTACGATCGGTTAGGGCAACTGGATGCCCAGCTTGGCGAGGAGGCGCTCGCGCGGGTGCGGGAAAACTGGGCTGCCCTACCGGAGCACGGCGATCTCAGCGACGAGTCCGTCAATCACGACCAGTACCCCTGGGTGACCTACCTGAGCGCTGCCCGCGAGATCATCGACGAGTTCTATCCCGACGTCGCATCGCAGGTCTCGATCGCGCTCCTGCGGGCCACCGCCAACCAGGGCACGGATCCGCCGCGCCACCTGATCCCCGACGACGTGTGGGAGGCGGCCGGGGCGAAAGGGTAGAGGGGGTTGGAAGGGATCAGGGGGGGAGAGATTTGCTCCGCAAATCTCTCTCCCCCTGATCCCTTCCAACCCCTAGCCTGTCGACTCGGCCCCTGCCTTGAACCACCGTCGTTCCACGCCTCGGAGAGCGCGCCGACGGCTCGGAAGAGCGGATCGAGCTCGCCCCGGAGCACATCGAGGGAGGCGCGGGCTGCCGCGGCGTCGCCGCCGGTCGTCAACCGCAGGTCGTCGCCGTTGACCGGCTTCTGCTAGATATTATGGACCTAATCTCTACCACAATGGCAGATTGCCCGTCGGCCGCGTCGTCGGCCTGCCCGCTGCCCCGGTTCGCGTATAATAGTGGTCTCGTTTCGATCGGCGCCCCCTGCCAACGTCAGCCAGACCAGGGTGAGTCATGCGTGGGTCTGTTTGATCTGCGCCGCGCAGCGAGCACACCCACGCACGGCTCACCCTCGACCAACTCTTGTGAGGTGTGGCACAATCCAATGGTCACCGGGCTCTTCGCGAACGCGAATCACGCCGCGGTCTGCCTGAGCAACCTCGAAGAGGCAGACTTTGGACCGCCGGACCTGTCAGTTGTGATGAAAACGCCGCGGGACGCGGCTGCCCTCGCTCAGGTCTCTGGTGCGCTGGCGTTCCTGCCGCCAGACCAGCTCGCGACCGCGCTGATCGCGCGCGGACTCGATCCCGCGAGCGCCGCGGCGTACGTCCAGGGCATCGCCAGCGGGGAGGTCTTCATCGCCGTGTCCGCCGGCGCCGATACCGACGATGCCGCGAAGGAAATGCTGGCCGACCACGGCGCACGTGAGGTGCGGGTGGTGAAGGATGGGTAAAGTCGGAACGCGCGGACACGCCAACGTGGGGATACGAAGCAGGCGCGAACTGACGAGCGGTCGAGACGGCAGGACGGCGACAATGGCACGCGGCGGTGCGCGCCGCCTGACGTGGGCGATCGTCGGCGCCCTGCTGGTGCTGCCGTTCGTCCTCGCGGCCTGCCGGGGCTCGGCGAGCACAGCCTCACCGGTCGCGGCGCAAATCGGCCAGCGGACGAAGACCTCCGGCTGCGAGGTCAACGGCAAGCTCGCGGACAGCGCCTGCACGCCGGGCGCGATCATCGCGACGGCGACCAAAGCGCAGATCTGCCAGCCGGGCTATGCGAAGAACGTGCGGGACGTCCCCACCTCGGAGAAGGACCAGGTGTACGCCGAATACAGTATCAAGTCGCACAAAGCCGGTCAGTACGAGGTCGATCACCTGATCAGCCTCGAGCTCGGCGGGTCCAACGACATCGCGAACCTCTGGCCCGAGGCAGCCGATCCGAAACCGGGGTTCCACGAGAAGGACAAAGTCGAGAACTACCTGCACGACCAGGTCTGCTCCGGCGCCGTCAGCCTCTCGCAAGTCCAGGTGGAGATCGCGACAAATTGGTTCGACGTGTATCAGAAGGCCAATCTGAAGTAGGGAGTGTCTGACCCGTGTCACGTCGTGGGCGATGCGTCGTGGTCGGGACGCTGTTCTGTCTGATCACGTCTGACCCGTGTGACGTCGTGGGCGATGCGCCCGCGTCTTCTGCTCGCGCTGGTAGGGAGTGTCTGACCCGTG
>DATLRG010000513.1:0-2083 GCA_035534795.1 Chloroflexota bacterium | reverse complement strand
CACACGCCGCACCCAGTATCGCCTCACCGAGCGCTACTTCGAAACGCCCGAGATCTTCATCAGATCTTGCAAGCGCGCGCTCAGCTCACTGGTCGTTCGCGGATTGCCTTTGGTCAGATCCTGCTGCTCGGCCTCGTCGACGTTGAGGTTGTAGAGCTGGAGCTGGCCGTTCGCGTCGTTGCGAATCAGCTTCCAGTCGCCCATGCTCAAGACCGAGACGAAGGCTTCATCGGCGAGCTCGGTGAACGCGGCGCGGTCGGACCCATCGTCTGCCCCGCCGAGGAGCGGCATCAGCGGTGACCCCTGGACCGGCTGCTTCAGGTCCAGGCCGGCCAGCTCGACGAGGGTTGGCAGCACGTCGATCAATTGGGCGGGAGCCGAGACCCGCGCGCCGGCGGGGAGCCGCCGCGGGTAGCGCATTAGCAGCGGGACGCGGATCTCGGTCTCGAAGACCTTCAAGCCGTGGGTCCAGTCGCCGTGCTCTCCAAAACTCTCGCCGTGGTCGCCGGCCACGGTAACGATGGTGTCGTCGGCGACGCCGAGCGTCGTCAGTCGGTCCAGGAGCTGCCCGAGCTGCGCGTCGGTAAAGGCGATCTCCCCCTGATAGAGCTCCTCCAGCCGCGCGGGATCGGCCGCGTTCGGCGTGAGCTGGCCCGACTGAATCTTGTGGATCGTGTCGACCGTCCCGTCGATGGAACCGTGGTAATCGAGACCGAGGAGGTGATCGTACCCCGCCGGCGGCGCGTAGGGGTAGTGCGGATCGAAATAGTGGACCCAGAGAAAGAATGGGCCGGCCGCGGCGTGGGCGTCGAGCCACTGGAACACGGCGTGGTTGGTGACGTCGGCGCGGCCATCCAGCGTCTCTTCGTAGTCGCTGCTCGCGCCCAGGACGGCATCCGCGGTCTTGACGATCGGGACCGTTGCCTTGACCTGCCGATAGGTGGCGGCGATCTGTTCGAGGACCGGGTTCGAGAAGATCGCTCCCCGGTTGATGACGTAGCCTTCGTACGTCTGGAACCCCTGGTTGAGACCGCAGAACTGCGGGTCGAGGCTGACCCAGCTGTAGATGCCCGCCGTCTGGTAGCCAGCCGTTAGGAAAAGACTCGCGAAGGTTTGGGTGCCCGAGCGGAGCTTGTCGACCATGTGGATTTTCACGCCGTTCGTGCTGGCGTAGAGACCTGTCATCAGCGCGGCGTGCGACGGGTCCGTCTGTGGAAGCTGGCAGATCGCGTGGTCGAAGCGCACGCCCTCGCGGGCAAGCTGATCGAGGACGGGCGTGCGCGCCGTCGCGAAGCCGTACGGTCCGATCCGGTCCGCCCGCAGGGTGTCGATGGTGACGAGCAAGACGTTCGGCTGGCGCGTGCCCCCGGGCGACGCCGCTGGGCCGCCGAACCCCTGCCCGGCGATTGGGGCTGGCCACACTGACGACCGCGTCGCCGCGCCGGGGCCGTTCTGTCCGAGTGCAGACGGTGGTTGCGCCGAGCCAACCGGCGTCCCTTGTGCGCCCGTCGCCGACGCAAGGCGCGGGTTGGTCGTCGGGTCCAGCGCCGCCACGTCGGGCCACCCGTCGTGATCACGGCTCAACACCGCTTCGCCACGGAGCGCCGCGAGAGCGACCGCTCCAAGAATAACCGAGCCGCGCAGAAACCGACGCCGCGTCAAACGTGGTGGGCGGACCGGCCCGCGATCGCCGGTCGTCTCTGGGTCGAGGTGAGGGTCCATCAGTGCCTTTCGTCGACTGGGTGTGCTCCTGGCGTGATCGCGAGCACGGAAGAGTGACGTACTACTCTCTACGACCAATAGTGAGCTCGAACTATTAAATGGCAATTAACCTTTGGCGGGAGCGACGTAAAAGGAACGGAGAAAGCCGGTGGCCTCACCCCCTGCCCCTCTCCATCGGAGATGGAGAGGGGCGCAGGACGGGGGCGGGCTCGTCTCATCGTCATGCAGAAGGGGGGAAAGGCTGGATTTGCCACGCAAATCCAGCCTTTCCCCCCTTTGGCTCTACCTGAGAAATACCGTCACGGCCGGAGAGGGAGCGTGGGAAGCGGGAGTTGGTGAGGATGCGCCCGGCGCATCCTCA
>DATLRG010000512.1:0-3366 GCA_035534795.1 Chloroflexota bacterium | reverse complement strand
CTGACATATGTCAGATACCCTCGGCCGCATCACAGTCTCGTCGCGAACTCGGCCGCCATCGTGTCCAATCGCGCGAACGTTCCGCCCAAACCTTCGATCGCTTGGATCAGCCGCTCGAGCAGCAGCATGCGGTGCCCGCGTCCGACGACTTGCGGATGGAAGGTGTATGTCAGCACGCCCCGGTCCGTGGTCTGGACCATGTAACGGAAGTCGTCGACCCAGTTGTCCAGGACGTCGCCCGCGCGCGCCAGGCCGGGCTGCAAGTAGGTTTCCGTCCGGCGGTACTCGAAGTGGGGAAAGTCGTCGAGCGACCAGCTAATCGGCATTTCGATCAGACGGGTCACCTCGCCCCACGTCACGGCCCCGTCGGGCGAGATGGCGTCGCCCTGCCGCGCCCGGTAGGGCTGATCGTCGTGCGCCATCATGCTGCTGTCGTACCGGAAGTCGTGCTTCAGCAGCAACTCGACCGTATGAGGGCTCAAATCCCAGGACGGCGACCGATACCCTCGCGGCGGTTCGCCAGTCACGCGCCGAATGGCCTCGCTCCCGCGCACCAGGACCGCCTCCTCGGCTTCCCGCGACAGCGTGGCCGGGGGCTCGTGCAGATAACCGTGGTGCCCGATCTCGTGACCTGCCTGGTGGACCCGTCGGCAAATCTCCGGGTACAGGTCCACCGTGTGACCCGGCACGAACCACGTTGCGCGGATGTCGTGACGTTCGAGGAGACCGAGAATCCGCTCGGCGCCGACCAGGCCAAACTCCCCGCGAGAGATCGCCGTGGGTGTGGTCAATCCACGAAGAATCCACGACGAGATGACGTCGAAGTCGAAGGTCAAGCAGGCGACGTGTGACGCCATTGAAGAAACTCCTTTCGCCGCGTGGGGGCGGCCCCTACGTCTCCTCCAGCACCGTCGGCAGCAGCGGCTCGACGTCCAGGCCAAGGCCGCGGAGGGTCGCGACGACCTCAGCGCAGTGCTCCGGTCCACGAGTCTCGAGGTGGAGGAGGACCTCGGATACGTCGACCGGCAGTCCCCAGCTCGCTCGATGGTGCTCGATGTTGTGGATGTTGACCCGCCGCTCGGTCAGCGGCGCCAGCAGGCGCAGGAGCTGGCCGGGGCGATCTGATAGGCGCGCGCGGAGCAGCAGCGACCGCCCGGAATGCACCAACCCGGATTCGATGAAGTGATGGAGCAAGTTCGGATCGACGTTGCCCCCGGAGAGGATCGCGACAACCGGCGTCGCGGGCGGCAGATCGACCCGGCGTGCCAGGAGCGCCGCGACCCCGACCGCGCCCGCCGGCTCGACCACCAGCTTGCTCTTTTCGAGCAGGAAGACGACGGCACGGTAAATCTCCTCCTCCTCCACGGCGATCATCGCGTCCACCGCGCGGCGAATGACCCCGAAGGTCTTCTCGCCGGGCTCGCTCACTTTGATACCGTCGGCCACGGTCTCCGCGGGACGCGCCTGACGTCGTCCCGCCCGGAACGACTCGACGACCGCCGCGGCACCGCTCGCCTGAACGCCGACGATGCGGGTCCCTGGCTTCACCGCCTTTGCTGCGAGGGCCGTCCCGGCGATCAAGCCACCTCCGCCCACCGGGGCGAGAATCGCCCCGACGTCGGGAAGCTGGGCGCAGATTTCTAGCGCCACGGTCCCCTGCCCGGCGATGATCTGCCAGTCGTCGAATGGATGGATGAAGGTGGACCGATCGCGACGCGCGAGATCGAGCGCATGTTGGTAGGCTGCTTCGTAGCTCGGTCCGTGGAGGATGGCTTGCGCGCCCAGCTCCTGGATCGCGGCCACTTTGACGAGTGGCGCGTTTTCGGGCAAGACGATGGCCGCCCGGACCCCACGCAGCCTGGCCGCCAGCGCGACACCCTGGCCGTGATTGCCGGCGGATGCCGCGATCACACCGCGCGACCGCTGATCGTCAGAAAGGCCAGCGATCCTGGTGTAGGCGCCACGAAGCTTGTAGGAGCCGGTTCGCTGGAGGTTCTCCGTTTTGAGGAACACCCGGTAACCGGTCAGCTTGCTGAGGCCGTCCGAGGGTAGCAGCGGCGTCTCGTACGCGACGCCGCGCAGCGCCGCCTGTGCTCTTCGAATGCCGTCGAGGTCCGGCATCTCACGATCAGTCATCGGACCGCCCCACCCACGTGAGCAATGCGCGAAACGAAAAACGAAAAACGTAAAACGAAATGCGCAAAACGCGAAACGCAAACGACGGCACCTCGGCGCACCGGCCTTGCGATTTGCGTTTCGCGCCGTTCGTCTCCACGCGGCGATCAGTAGTCTAATCGGTGGGGGTTGTCGGCGCAACCGTTTGGGAGCTTAGCACGCTTCTGACGTCGCCTCAGCCGGCCTGAGACACCGCTGATATTGAAGGTGAGACAACCCATCGGCTATCCTACTTGCTCTGTGGTTGGCCGAGGGTCTAACGACAACCCGGGACCAACCGACACGAACGGGGAGAGGGCCGAATGAAGTCACGTTGGCTGGCCACCGTCGGCGTCGCCGTGGCGCTGGCAGTCAGTGCCTGCTCAGGAGGGACGTCGCAAACGTCCCCATCGACGCCGACCGGCGGCTCAGCGGCCGCGCCAGCGGCGGCCACCGCGCCCGCGAAACCCACCACGGCCGCGGCAAAACCAACGGTTGCCCCGACGACCGCGCCAACGGTCGCGCCAACCGTCGCACCCTCGCCCACCACGGCGGCGCAGCCGACGGTCGCGCCAACCAGCACAGTGGCCGCCCAGGCCGCCGCGAGCGGTCCCGCCATCGGCCAGGGTGATCTCAAGGCGATGGCAGAAGCCGTCGCCGCTGCCAAGAGCTACCGCGTGACCATGAGTTTCACGGACCCATCCGACGCGACCAAGACCGGAAACATGCTGATGGAGGTCGTCAGGCCGGACCGCACGCACATGAAGTTGGACATGGGCGCTGGCCAGTCCATCGAGTCGATTACGATTGGCCAGGACCAATACACGAATCTCAACGGCAAGTGGACGAAGACGACCACGGCGACGACGGCCAGCGGCGCTGGGATTCTCAGCGCGGACCCCCAGCAGACGCTCAAGGACTTCGACAGCAGCAACATTGGTGGCGCTCTTACCAAGGGAGCACTCAGCCAGGTCGACGGCACGCCGTGCCAGGAATGGGTCTACACGCCCACGGACAAGACGAACACGGGTGGCTCGATCTGCGTCAGCGTGAAGGATAGCTTGCCGCTCGAGTTCAAGTCGGTCGACGGCAAGAGCGTTCTGAAGTTCTCCGATTGGAACGCGCCGATCACGATCAACCCGCCGCTCTAGAGAGGTCACGGCGGGAGCGTGAAAAGCGCCCGATGATGAGGGATGCGCACGGCGCATCCCT
>DATLRG010000511.1:0-4474 GCA_035534795.1 Chloroflexota bacterium | reverse complement strand
CGCGCCTACCACGAGCCATCGCGAACTGCACCGGGGCCGGTGCCACCGGCGTCTGAGTGCCTTGACCGGTCGACCGCGGACCGGCCGGACCTCTCGTTCGCATCGCCCCTGCCTCGCGACGATCCCGCGCGATTCGTCAGGTTCTCGCGGGGGAGGAGGTCCGACATGCTCCCCTGCAATAAGACGCGCGAACGGGCGAAAAGGTTTCATCGCCGGTTCGTGTACAATGGGACCGTATGATCAACTATCGTGTGCCCATCGAACAGTTGCGCGACGACGTCCGCTTTCTTGGACAGTTGCTCGGCGACGTGCTCGTCGAGCAGGTTGGGCCGGATTTGCTCGACCTGGTCGAGCGCGTGCGCGCCGACGCGATCGCCGCGCGCGAGCGGGGCACGCCGGTGGACCAGCAGCTGGTGGACGAGATCGAGACGCTGCCCGAAGAGCAGATGGCCCCGTTAGTCCGGTCGTTCACGTTGTTCTTCTATCTGGTCAACGCGGCCGAGGAGCACCACCGCTTGCGCTCGCTCGGGCAGCGGACGCTCGCGAATCCGGGCGTCTCGCGTCCCGAGTCGGTCGACGAGGCCATCGGCACGCTGCGCGCGCGCGGCGTCACGCGCGCGCAGGTCGCGGCCTTCCTCGCCGAGCTGAGCATTCGCCCGGTGCTGACGGCGCACCCCAGCGAAGCGCGACGACGCACCGTTCTGCAGCACGTTCGGCGGATCGGCGGTCTGATCGCGGACCTGGATCGCCCGCTGGACCGCGCGGCCGTGCTCGAAGATCTGCTCGAGGAGGTCACGCTCCTCTGGCAGACCGATCCGGTGCGCGTCACCCGCCCGACCCCGCTCGACGAAGTCGCCAACGGCCTCTGGTTCTTCGATCAGACCCTGTTCGACGTGGTGCCGTGGATCTATCGCGATCTTGCCCGCGCGCTCGCGGCGAGCTACCCGGACGAGCCCTGGACGATCCCGCCGTTCCTGCGCTACTCGACCTGGATTGGCGGCGACCGCGACGGGAATCCGCTGGTCACGGACGCGGTCACGCTGGAGGCGCTTTCGATGCACCGCGCGACGGCGCTGCGGCGCTACCGGGCCGACGTGGTCGCGCTGGGCCGGTCGCTCAGCGCGTCAGTCCGACGCGTGGGTGTCTCGGCGGCGCTGGTCGACGCGATCGCCGGCGGTGCCGAGGAGTTGGGCGACGAGGGGCGCGCAATCGTCGGCCGCAACCCCTTCGAGCCGTATCGCCAGATGCTCGCGCTGATCGAGGAGCGGCTGCGGCGCACCGACGAGCGCGTCGCGGGCGGGTACGCCGGCGCGGACGGTTTGCTGGCGGACCTGGGACAGATCGCCGAGAGCCTGGTCGAGCACCGGGGGCAGCGCATCGCCGAGGGAGCGCTCCGCGACTTGCGCTGGCGCGTGCAGGCGTTCGGCTTCCACCTGGCCGAGCTGGAGATCCGCGAGCACAGCGCGCGCCACGAGCAGGCGCTGGACGAGGTCCTCGCGGCCACCGGCGTGTGCGCGGCGTATCGCTCGTTGTCGGAGCCGGAGCGCGTGGCCCTCCTGACGGCCGAAATCGTCAATCCGCGCCCGCTGATTCCCAGCGAGCTGGGCTATTCGCCGCCCACGGTGCAGGTGATCGAGCTCTTCCGAACGATTCGGATCGCTCAGCAGCGCTTCGGTCAGGCGGCCATCCACCACTACATCATCAGCATGACTCACGACGTGTCGGACGTCCTGGCCGTCATCCTGCTGGCGAAAGAGGCCGGCCTGATCGACGCGCGCGCGTCGCAGCCGGCGCGGTGCAGCCTGCGGATCGTCCCGCTATTCGAAGGAATCGACGACTTGCGGCGCGGGCCGCGCATTCTGGACGCGCTGCTCGACGTGGCCCCCTACCGACGCGCGCTGGCCGCGACCGGCGACGTGCAGGAAGTGATGCTGGGCTACTCCGACAGCAATAAGGACGGGGGTTACCTGTCGTCGAACGTGCAGTTGTTCGAGGCGCAGGACCGGCTGGCCGACGTCTGTCGCGAGCACGCCGCGCAGATCGAGCTGTTTCACGGGCGCGGCGGCGCGATCGGCCGCGGCGGCGGGCCGATGGGACGGGCGATCGCAGCGCTATCGCCGCGCGCGCTGAACGCTCGATTGAAGTTCACCGAGCAGGGCGAAGTCGTGTTCACCCGCTACGGCAACCCTGGCATCGCGCACCGCCATCTGGAGCAGATCGCCTGGGCGACGCTCCTCGCGGGGCTGGAGCCGCAGCACGCGCCGGCCTCGAGCAAGACCACGCGGCTCTGGCGCGCGACCCTCGACGACCTTGCCGAGCGCTCGTTGCTGGCGTATCGTCGTCTCGTCGACCAGACGGCGGGCTTCGAGCGCTACTTCCGCGAGGCGACGCCATTCCCGGAGATCGCCCAGCACACCATCGCCTCGCGACCGGTCAGCCGGTCGACCACCCAGGGCCTGGCCGACGTCCGAGCGATTCCCTGGGTCTTCAGTTGGACGCAGTGCCGGGTGAACCTGCCGGGCTGGTATGGCGTCGGCAGCGCGGCCGCGGCCTTCCTCGCCGACCGTCCGGAGGGTACGCGGCTCCTCACCGAGATCTACCGGGGCTGGCCGGTCTTCCGGTCGATCGTGGACAACTGCCAGATCAGCCTGGCGACGGCCGACATGGCGGTCGCCCGGCTCTATCGCGATGCCGTCGTCGATCCGTCGCTGGCAGCGTGCATCTACCGCTTGATCGTCGACGAGTTCGAGCGGAGCAAGCAGGCGGTCCTCGCGATCACCGGTCAGCGCGAGCTGCTCGAACGGTCGCCGATTCTCTCGCACTCGATCCACCTGCGCAACCCGTACGTCGATCCCATGCACGTCGTCCAGGCGGCGTTGCTGAAGACGCTGCGTCGCGGCGGATTGTACGGCGATCGACGGCCGGTCAACCTGGTGCTGCAGACGATCAACGGCATCGCCGCGGGCGTTCAGACGACCGGCTGAAGGAGGTTGTCGCCGATGACGGCCCGCCACGGAGCTGCCCACCACGGAGCCGATTGGCGCGCCCAGCGACGGGTCCGGTTGGACTACACCAACCTGCTCGCGGCGGCCGTCGGCGCCGAGAACGGTGTGAGCGAGTCGGAGTTGGGAGCGATGGCGCCCCGTGCCGCCGCCGCGGTGTCTCGTCTGCAGCAGATGCGGACGAGCGGTCAGGTCGAGTGGCTGGACCTGCCGTACCAGCGCGAGGTCGCCGAGCAGGTGGTGTCCTACGCCGACGGGGTAGCAGCGCGCTGCGATGCGTTCGTCGTCCTGGGAATCGGCGGATCGGCGCTGGGCGCGATCGCGCTCCAGACCGCGCTGCGGCCGCTGTTCTACAATCAGTTGCGATCGGCGCAGCGGAGACGCCGGCCGCGGGTCTACGTGCTGGACAACGTCGACCCGGACTTCGTCGCGGCTGCGCTGGGCCTGCTGGACCCCCGGCGCACCGTGTTCAACGTGGTGACGAAGTCGGGCAGCACCGCCGAGACGATGGCGCAGCTCGTGATCGCGCGCGAGCGGTTGCGAGCGGTCCTGGGAGAGGAGACCGCCGAACACATCGTCGCCACGACGGACCCGGAGCACGGCGACCTGCGGAAGCTGGCCGAAGCGGAAGGCTACCACACGTTCAGCATTCCGCCGACGGTCGGGGGACGGTTCTCCGTGCTCTCGCCGGCCGGTCTGCTGCCCGCCGCGGTGAGCGGGATCGACGTCCACGAGCTGCTGGCCGGGGCCGCCGAGGCCGACGGCTACTGCCGCGACGACGATCTCTGGGTGAATCCCGCGCTGTTCAACGCCACCGCCCAGTACCTGCTGTACCAGCGCGGCAAGCGCATCACGGTGATGATGCCCTACAGCCAGCGCCTGCGCGACCTCGCCGGCTGGTTCCGTCAGTTGTGGGCGGAAAGCCTCGGCAAGACGAAGACGGTGGACGGGAAGATCGTCTCGATTGGCCCAACGCCGGTCCAGGCGCTCGGCGTCACCGATCAGCACTCGCAGGTGCAGCTGTACATGGATGGGCCGGCGGACAAAGTGTTCACCTTTATCGGCGTCGATCGTTTCGACGAGACGGTGCGGATTCCCGCGGCCGGCCTCGGGCGATCCAGCCTGGACTACCTCGGCGGCCACACCTTGAACGAGCTGATCAACGCCGAGCGCCTGGCGACCACGCTGGCGCTGACCGCGAACCACCGACCGAGCTGCACCTTCCTGCTGCCCGAGGTTTGCCCGTTCACCGTCGGCCAGTTGCTCTACGTGCTGGAAGTCCAGACGGCGCTGATCGGCTTCTTGTTTGGCATCGATCCGTTCAATCAGCCCGGCGTCGAAGCCGGCAAAGTGGCGACGTACGCCCTGCTGGGCCGTCCCGGCTTCGAAGCCCAGGCGGCCGAGATCGCGCGCCAGATCGGCGCGCCCCGGCAGATGATCTGAGAGGGGGTGTGGGACGGGTTGAGGAGGCA
>DATLRG010000510.1:0-7484 GCA_035534795.1 Chloroflexota bacterium | reverse complement strand
TCTAGCGTGAAGATGGCCTGGGTCCAGTCGTACACGCAGGGCGGGAACTGACCTGGGAGGCGGAGGCGCGGCGCCGCGTGGGTTGACGAGGTGAACCTGCTGTGACAACTGACAACCTGCCCGGCGTCCCGCTGCCGCGCTACGGCGTCCTCCACTGTCGGGCCCGCGATCTCGAATACGGCCGCCGGACCCTCGTGATGGGCATCATCAACGTCACACCCGACTCCTTCTCGGGAGATGGCCTCGGCCGACAGGTCGAGGCCGCGGTGGCGCAGGCGGTGCGACTGGTCGAGGAGGGGGCGGACCTGCTCGACGTCGGCGGAGAGAGCACCGGGCCCTCGGCAAGGCCCGTGGACGAGGCGGAGGAACGCGATCGCGTGGTGCCGGCCGTCCAGGCGATCGCGGCCGCGGTGCAGGTGCCGATTTCCGTGGATACGCGCAAGGCCTCCGTCGCCGAAGCCGCCCTGCGCGCCGGGGCGCACCTGGTCAATGACGTGGACGGCCTGCAGCGCGATCCGGACATGGCGGGGGTCGTGGCGGCGTTCCACGCACCAGCCATCGTGATGCACTCGCCCGGCGCAGCCTGGGACGTCCGCTGGCCGGCTACCTATCGGGACGTCGTGTCGGACGTTCGGGCGTACCTGGGGCGGTCGATCGAAATCGCGATCAGCGCGGGAGTGCCGGTGGACCAGCTCGTGGTGGACCCGGGCTTTGGCTTCGGCAAGACGCTCGAAGACAATCTCGAGATCTTGCGCCGACTAGGCGAGTTCCGCGGTCTGGGCGCGGCCGTCTTGATCGGGACCTCGCGCAAGAGCACGATTGGCAAGGTTCTGGGACTGCCGGTCACCGAGCGCCTGGAGGGAAGCCTGGCGACGCTTCCGCTGGCCGTGGCGCAGGGAGTGGACGTCGTGCGCGTGCATGACGTTCGGGCCTCGGCGCGCGTGGTCAGGATGGCGGATGCGGTCGTCCGTGGCCTGGTCGTGCCGAGTGGTTGAGAGCTACATCGGGCTTGGCAGCAACCTGGGCGACCGTGAAGCGATGATTCGCCGGGCGGTGGACCGCGTGGGCGCGATCGCCGGCGTTCACCGTGTGGTCTGCTCGTCGCTGTATCGGTCCGAACCCTGGGGATTTTCCGCTCAGCCGGCGTTCGTCAACGCGGTCGCTCGGGTGACGACGGGTCTGGGGCCACTCCAGCTTCTCCTGGCGTTGAAAGCAGTTGAACGCGATCTCGGGCGGACCCCCACGTTCCATTGGGGGCCGCGCGAGATCGACCTGGACCTGCTGCTCTACGGCAATCTCCAGATCGACCGCCGGGGCCTGGTCGTCCCCCACGTGTCGATGCACGAGCGCGCCTTCGTGCTGGCACCGCTTCGCGAGCTGTGGCCGAGGTACCGATGCCCAGACGGGCTGGCGATCGACGAGGTCCTGACGCCGTTGCTGCGAGTACAACCGATCGTCCGACTGGACCGACTCGACGAAGGAGACGGCGCGGGAGTCGAGACGTCAGCCGGACCGCCTCCCGGGGCGTCCAACTGACGTCTCGACTCCGGTGGACGTGGTCGAAGTCGGCTCGTTCGTTGACAACCGTTTGGGCATAATCTACACTACGAGAACGGAAGTCTGGAACCTGGGTGATACATGGAGACCATCGAAAAGACGCATACGTCCAAGGTTGGACGCTGGGAATTGATTGGGCCGCGGACCGGCGGGACCGTGTCGGTGATCGCGGTGTCGCCGCGGTTCGAGCAAGACCAGACTGTCTTTGCCGGGACGTTGGCTGGCTTGTATCGCTCGACCGACGGGGGTGCCCACTGGGTCCCGTCGGGGAGTGGCCTGAATAGTCCGTTTATTGACGCGGTTGCCGTTTCTCCGAATTTTCAGAAGGACAAGACCGTCCTGGTCGGCACGCGCCAGGGAGGCCTGTTCCGATCGGCGGATGCCGGCGCGACCTGGTTTCCGGTCGAGTTCTGGAGCCAGGGAGCATCGGTCACCGCCCTCGCGCTGTCGCCGTCCTATTCTGCCGACGGGATCGCGCTGGCTGGCACCGAGGGCGCCGGCGTGCTCAGATCCACGAATGGCGGTCGCACCTGGAACCCGAGCAATTTCGGCCTGCTCGATCTGTCGGTCCTGGCGATCGCCGTGTCGCCGAGCTTCGCGCAGGATCAGACCGTGTTCGCGGCGACGACGACCGGCCTGTTCCGTAGCCCAAATGCTGGCCGAGCCTGGCGCGCGGTAGACATCGGCGACGCCGAACTCGTCATTCAGTCGCTGGCGGTATCGCTGTCGTATGCAGCCGACAAGACGTTGTTCGCGGGAACGGAGGCGCATGGCGTCTTTCGCTCCACCAACGGCGGGACGTCCTGGCAAGCGGTGAACGAGGGGCTGGCGGACCTGAGCGCGAACTGGCTGGTCCTGTCGCCCAGCTTCGCGACGGATCGAACGTTGCTGGCGGCGACCAGTGATGGCATGTTCCGTTCGACCGATGCGGCCGATCGCTGGGAACGCGTGACCGCGGCCTCGGTCATGACCGTCGCGATCTCCGGCAGCCCGATCGACACGGCGACCGTGTTCGCCGGACAAGCTCAGGGTGGCGTCGTTCGGTCCGACGACGGTGGCCATTCCTGGCTCCCGTCCAACGACGGACTGGCAGGGCGGTTGGTCGTCGGTTTGTGGGCATCGCCCAACTTCGCGCGCGACCAGACGTTGTTCACGACCAGTCTCGACCAGGGTGTCGAGCGTTCGTCCGACGGCGGCAAGACCTGGGAATCGGCGAACGACCAGTTGCCGACGACGCAGATCCCCGCGCTCGCGATCTCACCGGATTTCGCGTCGGACCAGACGCTCTTCGCAGGGTGCGCGGACGGGCTGTTTCACAGCCGTGACGCTGGCAAGTCCTGGGGGCCGCTGGGCGACGAGCTGGCCGGTGTCGATATCCGTTCGCTGGCCGTTTCGGCGGGGTATGCCTCGGACGGGACGATCTTCGTCGCGACCGGCGAGAACAGCATTCTCCGCTCGGTCGACGGCGGGTCGAACTGGCAGCCGCTGCGGCAGCAAATCAGCGAAGAAGTGGTCGCGCTGGCGTGCTCGCCCGGGTTCGAGCAGGACCGGGTGCTCTTCGTTGGGACCTACGTCGTCGACCCGAAACAGGGCACCGGGGTCGCCGCGGTCTGGCGTGGCGATGACGGCGGCGACCGGCTGGTGTGCCAGACCACGTTCCGCAGCAACAACCGCTGGGTCGCCTTCGGTATTCCAGCCACGTTCGCCGGTACGGGCATGTTCTTCGTCGGCGTCCACAACGCCGTTCTTCGGCCGATGCTCCCGAGCGTTTCGGCGGAGGGGTTCTCGCGCCGACGAGTCTGGAAGGCCGAGCCGGTCGCGCCGATCAACGGCTCGGTCGTGGCGCTCGCGGTGTCTTCCGACTACCACGCGGACCGGACGATCTTCGCGGCAACCAGTGACGGCGTGTACAGGTCGTCCACGGGTGGTCTGAGCTGGAAGGCGGTCAGCGATGGATTGACGCAAAAGTCGATCGTGGCGGTCACGCTGTCGCCTGATTACCCGGTGGACCGGCAGGTGCTGGCGGTCTCGCTGGGTGGAGAACTGTGGCGCTACGCCGACGCGTAGCTGACTGATAGGGCTGGATGGGGCTGTCTGCGCGGCGGGTGCGCCGAAAACCGTACCACACCGTGCGCCTGCGCGTGACGTCGAGCGCGGTAGGGTTGGGGTTGCTCGCGCTGGTCGCGGTCGTGCTGCTCGCGTATCGCGAGTTGTACCACGATCGGATTTTCCCGGGAGTCGAGGTCGACGGTGTGCCCGTCGGCGGCATGGCTCGCTCGGAGGCGCAGGCAGCCATCGCCGGCCACCTTGACGTCGCGCTTGAGCCGCCACTGGTCGTGGAGGCGAGCCAGCAGCGCTGGGAGCTCCCTCGGCAGACGCTGGGAGCTCATTACGACGTGCAGAGCCTCGCGAACGCGGCCTTCGCCATCGGACGAACCGGCGGGGCCGTGGAAGCGTTGTGGACGCCGCTGGTGACTCGCCTCGATCCTCGCGATCTCGATGCCACGGTCCAGGTTGCCTCGGCCGACGGCGCGGCGGCGCTGGCCCCCATCTCTCAGGCGATCAACCGCCCGGCCGTGGACGCGGGGTTGGTGGTGTCAGCCGATCACTCCGTGCGGATCAGTCCGGAGCGGGCCGGTGCGCGCCTCGACGTTCCCGAAGCGCAGCGCGAGATTGCCGCGGCGCTGGTAGCCGGTACCGCTGCGCCAGTGCAGCTCACGGTGTTGGAGGTCACGCCAACCGTCCGGGCGGCTGATCTCGTCGACGCCAAAAAGCAGGCCGAAAGAATGCTCAGCGCGCCGGTGTCGGTCAGCTATGCCGGACACACCTGGGAATTGACCGTCGACCAGATCCAGGCGGCCCTGGTGCTGCCGGGGCGCGGTGCCGGGCAGCAGCCGTCGAGCGTCGGCGTCAGCGCGCAAGCACTTGGCGAGTTTGTCGCGCGGATCGCGACTGCCGTCGATCGACCAGCCCACAGCGCCCAGATCACCGTGCGAGGCGGCCAGATCGCCTTGTCGTCGTCACGGACGGCGCGCGCGGTCGATCGGCTGGCGACGGAGAAGGCCCTGCGCGCGGCGCTCCTCTCGTCGAATCGGGTAGTGTCGCCGGTGGTGCTGGAGTCCGCTCCGCCGGTGACCGAGTCTGACCTGGCGACAGGGCTGAAGCTCGCCCAGACGGTCGTGGGCTCGCCGGTCGTCGTCAGTGGCCCGGGCGGTCAGACCTGGACGCTCGAGCCGGCCACCCTGACGAAGCTGCTGGCCTTACCCACGGACCCGCTCGCGCAACGCGATCAGCCGCCACGCCTGGATCCCGCCAAGCTGAAGACCTACGTCGCCGGCCTGGCGAAGCAGATCGACCGTCCAGCGTCGAACGCGCGTTTCCACGATAGCGGCGGCCAGATCAGCGTGCTGCGCGCTAGCGTCGCCGGCCAGCTTCTGGACCAGCCAGGGGCGATCGCGGCGATCCAGCAGGCGGCTGTCTCGGCGGACGGCCGCACGGTCGTGATGCCGGTGTCGACGATCGCGCCGTCGTTCGGTAGCCAGGATGCTGCCAGGCTCAACGGCATTCAGTTGATCGCGCAGAACTCGACCTCCTACGTCGGCTCGATCCCGCCCCGGCGCCACAACGTCGAGCTGGCCACGTCGACGCTGAACGGAGTCGTCGTTCCGCCTGGCCAGATTTTCTCGTTTAACAAAGAGTTGGGGCCACAGACGCTCGATCGAGGCTTTCAGGTTGGGTATGGGATCATCGCGGAGGGGAACGGGGTGGTGAAGACGGTGCCGTCGGTGGGAGGCGGGATCTGCCAGGTCTCGACGACGCTGTTCCAGCCGGTCTTCTGGTCCGGCTACGAGATCGAGGAGAGACACTGGCACGCCTACTGGATCGCCCATTACGCGTCTCACGGCTACCCGGGGTTGGACGACACGGTCGACGACACCTCCGGGCTGGACTTCCAGTTCAAGAATACGACCGCGAATCCCTTGCTGATTCAGTCGTCAACCGACGGAAGCCACGTCACCTTTTCGATTTACGGCGTCCCACCGACCTGGAAGGTCAGCGTAGCCAAGCCGGTGGTCACCAACGTGGTCAAGACCGACCGAACCTTGCAGGTCGAGTCCGACTCGACGCTGGCACCCGGCGAGCGGGTTTACACCGAAGCGGCTGAAGATGGCTTCACCGTCACCGTCAAGCGCACCGTGGACGAAGGCAACGGCGTCGTCCGCGATCTCACGCTGCGCAGCGTGTACGCGCCGTCGCACAACGTGATCGCGGTTGGCCCGAGCGCGTGATCCCGTGCGATCAGGGTGATAGATTCGTCCTGGCACCGGGCGCGCCCGGTCCACTGGTCTGGACGACGTAGGCATCGAACTCGGCCAGCGAGGTGTACTCGGAGCTGCCGTAGTTGGAGAGGACCCGTAGTCGCAGCCAGTGAGTCTGGGCAAGTGGGAAGGTGAAGCGCTGCGGCCCGGTGACCTGTCGAAGCTGCCATTGACCAATCGTGACGAATCCACTGGTCGGCCCCACGGTCGACGCCTGGACTTCGATATCCTTGGCCCAGGTGTCGATTGGCTCGCTCGACTGCTCGGTCAAGATCACCTTGGTGATGCCCGATTCGTTCTGCTGCTCGACGACGAAGTCCTGCGGAAACGCCACGCCGGCCGAGCGCCAGCCCGGATAGTCTGGCCCAGCGTACTCGTTAATGACGTGCGTTGCTTCGAAGCCCTTGAGCTGGCTGGTGTACGAGACGAGCTTGGCACCGAGCACGGTGCTGTTGACGTTGATGCCCTCGGGAGTCTGGAAGCTTCCCGACGCCGCGTACCGAAATCGAGCCATTTCCTCGGGAGTGATTGGCTGGTTCATCAGTCCACGGAAGAGGTAGAAGAGCCCACCGCATAACACGCCAATGACGGCGATGGCGATCAGCGTGTTGCGCAGCGAGCGGAAGAAAGCACCCACGCGGTCGGCGAAGGTCGGCTTCGACGTTTCGATAAAGTCCAGCTCTTCGACGCAGTGCTCGCAGAGGTACTGCCCCTGATACTCGTGAACACACTCTTCACAGAGTCCGGTCTTGCAGCGTTCGCACTTTTGCCCGGCGAGCCGGTGCGGGTGAAGGTAGCACCGATCGCGAGCATTCGAATAGGCTTTGAGCACGAGTGCCGATCCCCCAGTTCTCAGTTGGCGCTCTCATTCTACTGGACGCGGGCGGATCGGGCAATTTTGCGAGGAGTCGGGGAGGGAGGTAGTCGGGAACGCGCTTGGGAAATTGGCCTGATAGGCCAATTTCCCAAGCGCGTTCCCGACTACCTCCCTCCCCGACTCCTCGCTCTTACGCAGAGTGGCCGTGTCCGTTGGAACCAGGGCAGAAATGGGTGCCACCCTCGAGCGGCGAGCCGCAGACCGGGCAACGCGGTCGACCCGCGGTCGTCACGGCGGTGATCGTCTCGCTCAGACGCGAAAGCTGGCCACGGGAGCAGAGGCAGCGGAAGGATGGCGCGTCGTCCGGTCCCGACTCGACGTCGTGTGCGATCATCACGAACAGCTTGGCAGCCTCGTCGTAGCCCAGGCCCAGGCGCCCGACGCGCATCTCCACGGATGCACTTCCGTCGAACGGCTTTTGCGGCGTGGGCGGCTGGCTCTTGGGATCCGTGCGCGACCAGAACACGCGTTCCTGCTTCAGCAACTGATCGACCGCGAGCCCGAGAGCCTGGAGCTGTTCCTTTTCGAGCCAGAGGAAGGCGGTCTGGGTGTCGTTCTGGACGATCAGCCGAAACCGTCGATTCCCCGGGGTGCCGACCGAGTCGGTATCCAGGCGCGCAACCACGTCAAAATCGTGGTGTTCAGATGGCATAAGTCATACTCTCTCCTCGACTTATTCTACCCAAAATGCGCCAGAATTGCGAAGGAAGCATCCGTGCAGATCAGGGGAG
>DATLRG010000509.1:0-8903 GCA_035534795.1 Chloroflexota bacterium | reverse complement strand
TCGGGTCGCCAGGGCGAGAGTGGCCACCTGGACACGGTTGGTCAGCCGCAGTTTCTTCCGAATGCTGTGCATGTGGCTGCGCACCGTGCTTTCGGAGACGGAGAGGTGCCGCCCGATGTCCCGGTTGGTGCTGCCACGTGCGACGAGCGCGAAGACTTCTTGTTCGCGCGCCGAGAGTCGGTCCATCGTGCCGACTTGCTCACTCGAATATCGAGGCGGGGCGGCCAGGTCGACGAGGCAAGCGAAGCACTCCGGAGATAGAACCGCCTGTCCATGCGCTACCAGATGAATGGCCTTGACCAGGTCCTCGGTCTCGGAGTCCGGGGAGATGCAGCCGGTCACACCCGCGCGCATTGCCCGGTACACCGTCTGGGCATCCGGGCGGTCGCCAGTCACGAGGATGATCTTCACTCGCGAAAACTCGTTCCGGATGTTTTCGATCGCCTGAGAGGTATCCCAGACTCCCACGTCGTCGACCATCAGGAGAACGTCTGTGTCGTGCGTCCGCATGGTGGCGACAGCTTCGAGGTCGTCATTGGCCTCGCCGACGACGACCAGATCGTGAAATCGTTCCAGGAGCGCACGCAGGGCCTTGCGGAGGATCACGCTCTTATCCAGGAGTAGAACTCGGTGCGCCCCTGCTTGCCCGACCATCCCCCCCCCTCGACAGGCTCTGCCAGGGTGGGGGGCTTCGGGTCTGCGCCGCCCACCTCGTTCCTGCTTTGGCAGGTCGCTGCCTGATTCCAGCAGCCTGCCTGTTTGCCAAAACGATACCACGATCTTTGTGAACAATGAAAGAGCATTAGCAGGATTTTCGTGGAGAGTTGGTTGAGATTTCTCGAAGCTCAACCGGATCTCTACCGTGGCGGGGCCAGCCCCGGTCCTGTTTGCAAACTCCGGCCGCGTCGGTCGGCCAGGTCTACGCCAATCGTTGACCGTCGTGTTGATCGACGACGACGCGCCATCCACCGAAACGCCCAGTCGCCTCTACGCGGCTCCTAGTAACTGCTGATTCCCGATCAACCCTTTCGCCAGGTGGCGAAATCCACCCCATGTACGTTGTGAGAGCATGAGACGCTTTGGTAACGTCAGGTATGCCACGAAGGGTCCGAGTGACCGCCACGAGCGCACGGATTCGTGGGGCGACTGATCGACGTCCGCTGCCGTCGAGATCCGGTGGAGCGTGACGTGGGATCACCGTGGCAGTCCGGTCAAGCAGCGCGGGAGGCTCTGGCGTCGCGTCCAGGTTACCCTGGCGCGACCCGAAGCACCGCGCGAACAAGCGGCACTGTCGGGCGAGGTTCTCGGACCAGAGAGCGTTGCGATGGCGGTAGCCTGTCATCCTCCGTCCCCACCCCACCCTGGATAAACCCTGCACGACCGCTCACCGCGGCTCTGGCAGATTCGGAATCACGGAAGGAATCTCAGAGATCATGAGGATCAAGGCCGTTTTCCTCGACCGCGACGGTGTGATTAACGAGAACCGACCGGACCACGTGAAGAGCTGGAGGGAATTCCACTTCCTGCCCGGGGTCCCCGAGGCAGTCGCCAGGCTTTCCCGGGCTGGCGCCATGGTTTTCGTCACCTCGAACCAGGCAGTGATCAACCGCGGCACCGTCTCGCGCGAGATGGTCGACGCGATCAACCAGCGGATGGTCCGCGAGATCGCGCGACGCGGCGGGTGGATCGAAGCCGTGGTCTGCTGCCCTCACCGTCCCGACGAACGATGCTCCTGCCGGAAACCGAGGCCTGGCCTGCTCCTCGGTCTGGCCGATCGGTACGGGCTGGACCTTGAAGAGACGGTCGTCATTGGCGACGCGCTGACGGACGTCGAAGCGGGACAGGCCGCGGGCAGCCGAGCTATCCTGGTGCTCACGGGAAGGGGGAGCGAGCAGCTTGCGCTGGCCACGTCGATGGGGAAGAACGGATTCAGCGTGGCATCCGATCTGGGGGCCGCGACCGAGCTCTTGCTCCGGCAGCCCGGCCTCATCGCCTGAATCTGCGGATGGAGGACATTCGATGAGAATGTTGGTCACCGGCGGAGCCGGATTCATCGCTTCCCACGTGGTCGACCTGTTGATCGCAGCGGGAAACGATGTCGCCGTCGTGGACAACTTCGCGACCGGCAAGCGCAGCAACTTGAATGTCAGGGCCGACTTTTACGAGGCAGACCTTGTCAGCCCGAGCATCGAGTACGTGCTCGCGACCGTGCGCCCCGAGATTGTCTTTCATCACGCGGCACAGATGTCGGTCAAGGCATCCACGGCGGACCCGCTCCACGATGCGCGCGTGAACGTGCTCGGCCTGGTGAACCTGCTCCAAGCGTGTACGGCGACTGGCGTTCGCAAGCTCGTCTTCGCGTCATCGGGCGCGACGTACGGCAATCCGGTCTATTTGCCGATGGACGAAGATCACCCGCAGTTGCCTGCCTCCCCCTACGGCATCACCAAACTGATGTCCGAGCATTACCTCCGGTACTACGCGCTCGAGCGCGGCCTCGCCTTCACCGTCTTGCGCTACGGCAATGTCTACGGACCCCGGCAAGACTCGCACGGGGAGGCCGGCGTGATCGCCATTTTTGCGCGGCAATTGCTCCTGGGCCAAGCCCCGACCATTCACTGGGACGGGGAGCAGGTCCGCGACTACGTCTACGTTGCCGACGTCGCCCGAGCCAACTTTCTGGCCGCGACCGCGGGCGATGGGCGTTGTTACTGCATCGGCACTGGTGTTGGCACGTCGGTGAACCGACTGTACCAGTTGCTCAGCGACACTCTGGGCGTCGCCATTCCGCCACGGCGGGCGCCTCGGTGCCCCGGTGATCTCAGGACCGCTTACTTCGACTCCAGTCGAGCGCGACGTGAGCTGGGCTGGGAACCCACCGTCAAGTTGCGAGAGGGCCTTCACGAGACCCTGAGTGCGTATCGGAGGGAGTTCACGCGGGAGCCAATCGGCACCGCGGCATACTAAAGCAAGGTCAAGGTGAGCCGTGCAGGGATGTGCTGCGCAGATCCCTGCACGGCTCACCTTGGACCAAATTTGATCAAGGAGGGTCACGATGACCAGGCGACAGGACCACGCGGACGACGAGGATCGCGTGAGAGCTGGCAGCGAGGAGGCTGCCGGAGAGAAGAAAACTCGACGAACGGTGGTGAAGGCCGGCGCCGCCGTGGCCGGCGGCCTCGCGCTCAGCACGGTCTACGTCAAGCCGAGCATCCTCAGCGTGGATTTCGCGGAGACCGCGCACGCATCCGGAGATCCCGGCCACAAGAGTCACAACAAGAAGGGCCACGGTGGCCACAAGCCGGGTGGTTGATCGGGAGAAGACATGAACCTCAGCGACAATCATCCGTCAGAGCCGAGCCGCGAGGCAGCCACGGTGACGACCAGCCGCAGGACGCTGGTCAAAGCCGGCGTGGCCGGGACCGGTGGGCTGGCCCTGCGCGGGGCGTATGTCAAGCCGCGCATCCAGAGTGTCAACGTCAAGGAAGTGGCTCACCCATCGGCGGACCCGCCACCGAAGAGTGTCAAAGGCGGCGACAAGGGGAAGCACGGCGTGAGCCCGGGCAGTGGCACGACGCCGGGCCCCGGCCTGGGAGTGGTGAAGGCCCCACCCGCACCGGCGAACAGCGGGGCCGAACGCGGCAGCTCGGCAAGCGGCACCAATGCTGTCAGAACCTTGCCAGCTCGCAATGGAGGAGGTGAAACCAGTGGGAACCAGCGTTGAGGGGATCATCGCACCGCGGCCCGTGGCGGCCACGCCTTCAGCGGTCGAGCCAAACCTCGCCGCTGCGGCTCCGGCACTACCGCTCCGGGCCGGCCACGTTGTCGAGAGGATCGTGGACGGAGACCTGGTCCTCTACGACCAGAATCGCCAGCAGGTACACGTCCTCAACGCGACCGCGGCGTTCGTCTGGCAGCTCTGCGAGGGTGGCCACGACGCGGGAGAGATGGCGGCAGCGCTCGCCGAGCACTTCCCGCGGAGCCGCGAGCCCATCGAGTCCGACGTGCGAGAGATTCTTTCGGATTTCTCTGCCCGGGGACTCCTGACGACGTGAGCGTGGAGCGTCGTCGCGGAGAGATGGTGGAGTGGCGACCGCTGCCAGGGCCAGAGCGTCCTGACACGGTCGACGTGAACCTGCTCTCCTTCTCCGCTCGGGTGACCAGCAACTCGCCGCGCATTCTTCGCGGCTTGCTGTCTCTCTACCCAACGGCGACACCGGCATCCGGCGGGATGCCGTCGGTGTCGGCGCTCAGGTTGGGGATCGTCAAGGCCGGCGCGGAGGGCCGGTGCGATGCCTATCGACTGTATCGATCCGGCCGACAGATCGACGCGTGCTCGACGGCCCTCCGGGCCATCGCTGGCCTGGAGTATCTGATCGATACGGCCGCGATCGTGAGTCTGGGCCGCTACGTGCTCGTTCACGCGGGTGCGGTCGCGGCCGGGACCGGCGGTATTGTCCTGCCGGCGGCTTCGGGAGCGGGCAAGTCCACGCTCGTGGCCGCTCTCTGCCTGTCTGGTTTTCGCTATCTTTCGGACGAGCTCGCGGTCCTGGATGGTGAGACCGACACCGTTCACCCTTTCGCGAAGGCCATCTGCCTCAAGAGTGGCGGTTGGCGTGTTATGAACGCGGCCTTCGACCTGCCGGCCGTTCCGTTCGCTCTCACGCGCTGCAACGGTCGGTCGGCGCGCTTCCTGGAGGCGCCGGCTGTCTCAGCGCCTCGCCACCCGGTCCGGGTCCGCTATGTCCTGCTGCCGACGCGTCAAGCTGGCCGACCCGCCACCCTCGCACCAACCTCCCGCGCTGGCGCGCTCGCCGAGCTGGCCCGACACTCACTCAACCTGCCGCGTCACCGACACGTCGGCCTCGAGATCCTCGCGCGGCTGGTGGAGGGCGCCGCGTGCTACACCCTGACCTACGACGACGTCCGGGCCGCGACCGCGGCGGTCACGGCTCTAGTCGGCTCGTGAGCGAGCGGTGACGGCGACCCTCTCGCCCGAGCAGCGACTCCTCGCCGCGTGCATCGGGCAGCCGTTCGGCATCGCGTGCCTGGCCCAACCCGAGTCGCCCCGCGACACGCGGCTGAACTGGGAGGTGGCCGCGGACCTGGCGTCTCAGCATGGGCTGGCGCCACTGGTCTACGCCGGCCTCGTCAAGCTCGACGTCGCCGCTCCGATGGAATTCCACGAACGGTTACGGGCCCAATCCCTGGGTGCGCTGGTCCGCTCCGAGGCCTGGATCGAGCCGTCACTCGCCGCGGTCCTCGACGTTCTTCAGAGTCATGGATTGGCGCCAATCGTCCTGAAGGGCGCCGCCCTCGCCTACACGGCCTATCCGGAGCCGGCCCAGCGCACTTTCTCGGACATCGACCTGCTCCTTCCCGAGGAGGAGGTGTGTCGGGCCAGCGGCGTCCTGCGCGAGCGGGGGTTCTCGCTGGACGATCGCGCCAAGGCGCCCGAGCACCATCTGGCGGTCCACTACGTGCCCGATGCGCCGGTTGGCGTGGAGCTCCATTGCCACTTGCTCCCGCGGCCTCATCCGTACGCGATCTGCCTCGAGCAGCTCCGGTCTCGATCGCGGATGGCACGGGTGGCCGGCGTCGAGGCGCGCGTGCTCGCGCCGTCCGATGCCTTGCTGGTCGCGTGTCTGCACCTGTCGTACACGCACCGTTACCGATGGTTCCTGCTGCGGGCTTTGACCGACGTTCTTGCCATCACGGCGTCTAACGCGAAGAACGTGGATTGGGAAGGATTCTTCGAGACGGTGCAGCGCTCGCGCGCCAGCGGTGCCGTGTTCTGGCCCCTTCAGCTCAGCCGTCGCTGGCTCGACGCTCCGATACCCGCGTGGGTGCTCTCCGGTCTCGCGCCGTCGACCATGAGGCGAACGCTGGTCAACGCCGTCGCCGAACCGTGCTACCTGCTCGACGACGAGGTGCCGGAGGGCAGCGGCGTTTTGTATCAACTGCTGCTGGAGCTGTCGCTGTATCAGGGCTGTTCGCTCGGTACACAGGTCAGGTCCGTGTTGCGCTGCCTCTTTCCTCCGCCGGAGGCGGTTGGGCATCTATCCGCCCGCTTGACGCGCTCGCGGGTCCGGTACGCGTTCCATCTGGGGCGTCCGAGCCGGCTGGCGCGTGGAATCATCTCGCTGGGCCGCCTGATATTGCGGCTGGCACGAGAGAACAGGAGAGCCTGAGTGGCAACCGAGCAAGCGTTCCCGGCACTCGCTCTGCCTGGCGCCGGCGCGTGTACGTCCGCTCGAGGCGCGCGCCAGTGGCACGTCGTGATTGCCGGATTGATCGTGATGGACCTGCTCGCCCTGGGCGCCGCGTTCGCCATCGCCTACCTGATCCGCTTCAAGACAGGCTTGCCGTTCCTCGCGACGCCGCCCAATCACGTCGCGTTCTACTCGTCGGTGTTGCTCTGGGCGGCACCGCTCTGGCTCGGCGTGTTCGTCCTCTACCGGCTGTACGATCGACGCGACCTCTTCGCGGACTTCCAGGAATACGCTCGGGTCGTCAACGCCTGTAGCTGCGGCATGATGGCCACGGTCGTTCTGGGCTTCCTCGGCCGCACCCTGGAGATCTCGCGTGGCTGGCTGTTGCTGGTCTGGGTCCTCTCGATCCTGTTCATCTGCACCGCGCGTTTTGCCGTCCGGCGCCTGGTCGCCTGGGCGCGCCGCGACGGCTGGCTGGTGACTCGGACGGTGGTGGTCGGCGCGAACGAGGAGGGGCGGGCCCTGGTCCAGCAGTTCCGGAGTCACCCCGGGTCTGGCACCCAGGTCGTCGGCTTCGTCGACAACACGGTCTGCCCGGGTACGGTGGTCGAGGATCACCTGGTCAGCCTGGGGACTCTCCAGTCCCTCGAACAGGTCGTCCGCGAGCAGCGGGTGAACGAGATCGTCGTGGCGATGACGGCGGTGACGCGCGATGATCTTCTCTTCCTCTACCGGACGTTCGGACACGCCGAGGAAGTCGAGGTCCGTCTGTCATCCGGTCTCTTCGAGATCCTGACCACCGGCGTCCGGGTTCAGGAGACCAGTCGCGTCGCGCTGATGACTCCCCAGCGCGTCCGCATCACCGGCGTGGACGCCGCGCTGAAGCTCATCGTCGACTACACTGTCGCCTTTCTGAGCCTGCTGGCGCTGAGTCCGATCGTCGTCGTCGTCGCGCTGCTGGTCAAGCTCGATTCGCCCGGCCCGGTGCTCTACCGCCGACGGGTTCTCGGGCGCTCGGGAAGACCGTTCGATGCCTTCAAGTTTCGGACGATGGTGGTCGACGCCGACGGCGTTCTGGCCGCGGACGTTCCTTTGCGCGCGGCATTCGAGACCGGCTACAAGCTGAAAGTGGATCCTCGGGTGACCAGGGTCGGGCGCATTCTTCGCCGGACGAGCGTGGATGAGCTCCCTCAGCTCGTCAACGTGCTGCGCGGCGAGATGAGTCTGATCGGTCCGCGGATGATCGCCCCTGACGAGGCCTCCCGCTATGGCAAGTGGCTCCTCAATCTGCTCACGGTCAAGCCGGGGATCACCGGGCCGTGGCAAGTGCGCGGGCGTAGCGACATCCCCTATGACGAACGGGTGCGGCTAAGCATGCACTACATTCGTAATTACAGTCTGTGGATGGACCTGGAGATACTGCTGCGCACCGTGCCCGCCGTGTTGCGGAGCGCCGGGGCGTACTAATGAAGATCCTCTTTCTGTCGCGGTGGTTTCCCTATCCTCCCGACAATGGCTCGAAGATCCGCATCCTCAACGTGGTGAAACAGCTCGCGCGACGGCACGACGTGGCGCTGCTCGCGTTCGCCGAAGCGACAGATCCGGTCGACGCTCGCACGCTTCTCGCCTTGCGCGAGTATTGTTCCCGAGTTCGGGTCGTCCCGTATCGCTCGTTTCACCCACGGAGCGCGCGGGCCGCGCTGGGGTTCCTGTCTCCACGACCGCGCTGGCTGGTGGACACGCAGAGCGACAGCATGCGCGCGGCGGTTGCCCGGGAGTTCGGGGCGCAGCACGCCGACCTGGTCGTGGCATCGCAGCTCGCGATGGTGCCATATGCGGTGGCACTGCGCGGAGCGCCAGCCCTGATGGAAGAGCTGGAAATATCTGCCTTCCACGATGCCGTGGGCCCGAGGGAGCCAGTCGCCCGGCGGCTCCGCTCCCTCCTCACCTGGTTCAAGCTCGGCGCCTACCTGCGTAACGTTCTGCCAAGGTTCCGCGCGTGTACAGTGGCCTCCGATCTGGAGAAGAGGCGTTTGCAACTGGTGGCGCCGCGGTACGGCGACGTAGCAGTGATCCCAAACGCCGTCGATCTGACCGGCTACGCCGGGGATTTTGGCGCGGCGAGACCGAACACGTTGGTCTTCTCCGGTGCGCTAACCTACGCTGCCAATTACGACGCCGCCAGTCACTTTCTGAGCAGAATCCATCCTTTGATCCAGGACGCCGTCCCCGAGGTGGTGCTGCGCGTCACTGGCGCGCACACGGGCGTCGACCTGTCGTCGCTGCCGTCGCGGCGAGGCGTGCTCTACACCGGTTACGTCGCCGACATTCGTCCGGTGATCGGTCGGAGCTGGGTGTCGGTGGTCCCGCTGCGCCGCGGCGGCGGGACGCGTCTGAAGATAGTGGAGTCGCTGGCGCTGGGTACGCCGGTGGTCTCGACGAGCAAAGGGGCCGAGGGCCTCGACGTGACCGACGGCGTCGACATTCTGCTCGCCGACGATCCTCGGGCGTTCGCCGACCGCGTCGTCGAATTGCTACGGTCGCCGGAGCTACGCTGCCGACTGGCGGCCAACGGCCGGCGCCTGGTCGAGTCGAAGTACGACTGGCAGATAGTTGGCCAGGACTTGCGCACGCTCGTGGACCGGATCACCCCATTTGGTCCAGGATGAGTCAGGACGTGGAGGTGAGTGA
>DATLRG010000508.1:0-3752 GCA_035534795.1 Chloroflexota bacterium | reverse complement strand
GACGTAAACTTCCCACGCCGACGATGATGGTGAGGAGTGCAGGCGGGAGCGATGAGCGCGACGACGTTATTGGATGACGCGGCAAAGCAGGCGCCACGAAGTCTGGTCGAAGCGGCGGCGCGAGCGCTGCGGGGCGGAGAGGAACCGACGCGCGCGGCCTTCCTGGCGCGTGCCTTCAACGCGCTGGCCCAACTCGCGGCGGCGCTCGACGAGCGCACACTCGGTGATGCCGCCGGCGCACCATCGGACTATGCCGTCGTGCTCCGTGCGCTCGAAGATCCCGCGGCCCTGAGCATGTTAGCGCAGACCGACCCTCTCGCCGCGGCACGCATCCGTGGCTTACACGAGCGAGCGCGCATTTTCGACGCCGAGGGCGGGACCTTGTCCGCGGACGAGGTCGCGGCGGTTCTGGAGATCAGTCGGCAGGGCGTGGACAAGCGACGGCGTGCCGGACGACTCATCGGTCTCACCCGCGGACGCCGTGGCTACGCGTACCCGGCCTGGCAGTTTACCGAACATGGCTGCCTGCCGGGTCTGGAAGAGACGCTCACGGCCCTCGGGGACGCGGACTCGTGGATGCAAGCGACGTTCTTCCTCACGCCGAATGTCCGCCTTGGCGACGAGATTCCATTGAACGCTCTGCGGCGGGGACAGCGTGAGCCTGTCCTGCGCGCGGCGCGCGCCTACGGGGAGCAGGGTGCCGCCTGAGGCCGGACGTCCCGGTCCGCACCCCGAGCCTCCCGACGATCTTGGCAATCGCGTACTGCCCCTCATCACGGTGGATGGCCCGCGGGTCCGGATCCACCGTCGAGAGCGCGATCCCCTGTTCTTCGGTGCGACGGGAGATAATCGCTTCGACGCTCCGGATGGCGCCTACGGCGTCTGCTATGTCGCCGATGACTCGTACGGAGCCTTCGTCGAGACCTTTGGCTGGTCGACGGGAATCCGCATTGTGACTGCAGCAGCCCTGGCCGCACGTGGCCTTGCGCAGATCGCTGCCATCTCGCCGGTACGCCTGGTCGACCTTAGCGGTCCTGGCTTGGCTCTGGTCGGCGCAGACGCACGGTTGTGCGCTGGCGATCACGCGGTTGCGCAACGATGGGCACGCGCGCTCTGGGCCCACCCGAGCCACCCGGACGGCCTCCGGTATCGAGTGCGGCACGATCCGTCGCGCATCGCGGTCGCGCTGTTCAACCGAGTCCTCGAAAGCGTGACAGCCAGCCCGTTCGGAAGCCTAACTGATCCTCACCTCACGCCGCTGGTCGCCGAGATCCTCGATCATTACGGCATCGGCGTGGTCGCGACGGAATCGCGAGAGGAACGCGACCGAGGGCAACGCGGCCCGCGCACGACGTTATCGTTCATCAGTCCGCTGCTGTCGAGGAAAATCACAACTCAGAGCGTCGGGAGGAACTGCCGGAGGATCCGGGCGAAGCGCTCGGGTTGCTCCAGCCAGGGGAAGTGGCCCACGTTTGGCATCGTCTGCAGCCGCGCCGAGGGGATCAGGCTGGCCAGGTGATCGGCGGTCCAGACCAGGCGCAGGTCAGCTTCCCAGTGGACGATCCAGGTGGGGACCCACCAGGAAATTATCTCCAAACGGGTATTTGGGTGCCCTCGGGGCACCCAAATACCCGTTTGGAGATAATTTCCTAACGCTTCTCGCTCTTCAGGAAGACGATTCCCAACGGTGGCAGGTTGAGCCGCAACGAGGAGGGGCGGCCGTGCATCGGGGTCTGGTCCGCTTCGACGCCGCCGAGGTTGCCCCAGCCACTGCCACCGTACTCGCGGGCGTCGCTATTGGCCACCTCGCGCCAGAAGCCGCCGCGCGGGACGCCGAGCCGGTAGTTCGGGCGCGGGATCGGGGTGAAGTTGCCGACGGCGAGAATGTTCTCGTCGGGCGACTTACCCTTGCGCAGGAAGCTGAGGACGCTCTGCTCGGTGTCGTTGCAGTCGATCCACTCGAAGCCGGCCGGACTGAAGTCCAGGTCGTGCAGCGCGGGCTCGGAACGATAGAGACGGTTGAGGTCCTTCACCCAGCGCTGGACGCCGGCGTGGGGTGGGTGCGCGAGCAGGTGCCAGTCCAGGCCCTGTTCGTGGTCCCACTCCCGCCACTGGCCGAACTCGCCGCCCATGAAGAGCAGCTTCTTCCCCGGCTGCGCGTACAGATAGCCGAGCAGGAGCCGCAGGTTGGCGAACTTCTGCCAGACGTCGCCGGGCAGCTTGCCCAGCAGCGACCCCTTGCCGTGGACGACCTCGTCGTGGGAGAGCGAGAGGACGAAGTTCTCCCAGAAGGCGTAGAGCGCCCGGAAGGTGAGCTGGTCGTGGTGGTACTTGCGGTGGATCGGATCCTGACACAGGTAGGTGAGCGTGTCGTGCATCCAGCCCATGTCCCATTTCAAGCCGAACCCGAGGCCGCCCACGTAGGTCGGCCGCGAGACCATCGGCCAGGCGGTCGACTCCTCCGCGATGGTCTGAACGTCGGGCAGGTCCTGGTAGACGTCCTCGTTGAGGCGCCGCAGGAACGCGATGGCGTTGAGGTTCTCGCGGCCGCCGAAGCCGTTGGGAATCCACTCGCCATCGCGGCGCGAGTAGTCCAGGTAGAGCATCGAGGCGACGGCGTCGACGCGCAGCGCGTCCACGTGGTAGGTCTTCAGCCAGAAGAGGGCGCTGCTCAGCAGAAAGCTGCGGACCTCGTTTCGTCCGTAATTGAAGATGAAGCTCTTCCAGTCGGGATGGAAACCCTGGCGCGGATCGGCGTGCTCGTAGAGGTGCGTTCCGTCGAAGTAGCCCAGACCGTGCTCGTCGGACGGAAAGTGCGAGGGCACCCAGTCGAGGATCACGCCGATGCCGTTCTGGTGGAGGCAGTCGATCAGGCTCATGAAGTCCCGCGGCGACCCGTAGCGGCTGGTGGGCGCGAAATAGCCAGTCGTCTGGTAGCCCCAGGAGCCATAAAAGGGATGCTCCATCACCGGCAGGAACTCGACGTGGGTGAAGCCCATTTCCTGCAGGTACGCCGCGAGGCGGGGACCCAGCTCCCGGTACGTCAGCGGGCGGTTGCCTTCTTCGGGCACCCGCATCCAGGAGCCCAGGTGGACTTCGTAGATCGCGATCGGCGCGTCGAGCGCGTTCTGGCGCCGCCGCTCGGCGAGCCAGACAGCGTCGCCCCAGGTGTGATCGAGATCGGAGACGACCGACGCGGTCCGCGGCGGCTCTTCGGCGGCGAAGGCGAGCGGATCGGCTTTATCGACCTGGTAGCCATGGTGCCGGGATTCGAGGTGGTATTTGTAGCGTGCTCCCGGCCCCACGCCGGGGAGGAACCCTTCCCACACGCCGGACTGCCCGCGCGCGCGCAGCGCGTGCGTCTCGGCGTTCCAATCGTTAAAATCGCCGACGACCGACACCCGCGCGGCGTTCGGCGCCCAGACGGCGAAGACGGTCCCCGCGACGCCGTCGACGGTGAGACTGTGAGCGCCCAGCCTGTCGTACAGGTGAGTGTGCGTCCCCTCGTTCAGGAGGTAGAGGTCGTCGTCGGTCAGTAAGCTCGCGTCGTGTTGCATAGTGTGATTATGCACCATGCCGGCGGGGTTTGCGCCCCGCGACGACATGGGTAGTTTTCCCTCGGAGTCCCGGGTACTGCTCCGACGCCGTGGAGTGGTAATCACCTGACAACCGCGCCGGCCACGGCTTATGCTCGTGAGTTGAGGCCAGGGGGAGAAGTGCGGGATGCGTTGGAGCGGTAGCGCCGCTCCAAC
>DATLRG010000507.1:0-6114 GCA_035534795.1 Chloroflexota bacterium | reverse complement strand
CAACATGCTCCGCTGTATCTTCTGCGGCTACTGTCAGGAAGCGTGCCCGACCGAGGCCATCGTGCTGGGCCACGACTACGAGCTGGCCGACTACGATCGACCCGACTTCATTTACACGAAGGAGCGGCTGCTCGTCCCGCCCCCAGTGACCGCCAAGGAATAACGCATGGGAATGATCGCATTTGTCATCATCGCAGTGGTCGCGATCGTGGGAGCAGCGGGTATGGTCCTATCGCGCAACGCGGTGCATAGCGCGCTGCTGCTCGTCGCGAACCTGTTTTGCGTCGCGCTGCTGTACCTGAGCCTGAACGCCGACTTTCTGGCGGTCGTTCAGGTCATCGTCTACGCTGGCGCGATCATGGTGTTGTTCCTCTTCGTCGTCACCCTGCTCAACCCGAGCCAGCGCGAGACGCCCGATCAGCTTCACGGCCAGGGGTGGGTCGCGGGAGTGCTGGCGGTCGTGCTGCTGGCTGAGGTGGCCGGCGTGATCCTATCGGGCGTCTTCGGAATGATCAAGACGACGGCGACGCCGCCCGCGGTCGACTGGGGCGACAACGTCCACGCGGTCGGTGCCTTGCTGTACAGCCAGTTCCTGTTTCCGTTCGAGTTGACGTCGATCCTCTTGCTGGTTGCCATCGTCGGAGCCACGGTGTTGGCGAAGCGGCGCCTGTGATGAATCTGGAGGAACTTTGCTCGCTCCCTTACCCTACTATCTGATCTTGAGCGCTGTTCTCTTCACAATCGGGATCTTCGGCTTCCTGTTCCGCAAGAACCCCTTAATCATGTTCATGTCTATCGAGCTGATGCTGAACGCGGCGAACCTCACGTTCGTGTCCTTCGCGCGCTATCTCGGCTCGCTGAGTGGTCAGGTGATCGTCTTCTTCGTGATGACGATCGCAGCCGCCGAGGTCGTGGTCGGATTGGCGATTATCGTCTCGATTTTCCGGGCACGTGCCAGCATCGACGTGGATGAGATCCACCTCCTGAAGGACTGAGAGCAATGGTGAACAACGTTTGGCTGGTGCTCCTATTTCCGCTGATCGGCTTCGTCTGGTGCCTGCTCTTTGGGCGGCTCTGGCCGCGGCTCTCGGGATGGATCGCCTCGCTGACGATCGGTCTGGCGTTCGTCGCGGCCGTCTCGGTCTTGATTGGCCTCCTCGCGCTGGAACCGGGCGATCGCATCCGTATCGGCACGCTCTACACCTGGATCGGCTCGGGTTCGGTCTCGGTCCCGCTGGGGATTCTGGTCGACCCGTTGTCCACGGTCATGATTCTGGTCGTCACCGGTGTCTCCTTCGTGATCCACGTCTACGCAACCGGCTACATGCACGACGATCCTGGCTACGGGCGGTTCTTCTGCTACATGAACCTGTTCGTCCTGTCGATGCTGGTCCTCGTGCTGAGTGACAACTTCTTGCTCCTGATGGTCGGCTGGGCCGGTGTGGGCCTGTGCTCGTACCTGCTGATCGCCTTCTGGTTCGAGAAACCGGAGGCCGCTGCCGCCGGGGTCAAAGCCTTCGTCGTGAACGCGATCGGCGACGCCGGCCTGATCCTGGCGTCGTCGCTAATTCTGCTGACTTTCAAGTCGCTCGACTACGTGACCGTCTTTACAAGCGCGAAGGAGACGCTCGCGGTTGGCGGCGGGACAGTCACCGCGATCACCCTTCTGCTGCTGGTGGCGGCGGTGGCGAAGTCGGCGCAGCTGCCGCTGTACGTCTGGCTCCCCGACGCGATGGCCGGACCAACGCCGGTCAGCGCGCTGATCCACGCGGCGACGATGGTGACGGCGGGCGTCTACTTGATCGCTCGGGCGTCGCCGCTGTTTACGCTCGCGCCTTTCACCATGGGATTGATCGCCTGGATCGGCGCGATCACGGCGCTGTTCGCGGCCACCATCGGCCTGGTCAAGCCGAACATCAAGCGTGTCCTGGCGTACTCCACGGTCAGCCAGCTCGGCTACATGTTCCTGGCGGTGGGTGTCGGCGGCTTTGCCGCGGGCATCTTCCATCTGATGGCCCACGCCTTCTTCAAGGCCCTCCTCTTTCTCGCGGCGGGCGCGGTGATCCACGCGCTGGCCGGCGAGGAGGACATGCGCAAGATGGGCGGCCTGTGGAAGAAGCTGCCGTTCGCCTACTGGACCTTCCTGGCGGCGACGCTGGCTATCTCCGGCTTCCCGGGCTTCTCCGGCTTCTTTTCCAAGGACGAGATCATCTCACTTGCCTTCACGTCAGACCGTGGCAACGTCGCCCTGGGCATCATCGCGCTGGTGACCGCGGGTCTCACCGCGGTGTACATGTTCCGCGCGTTCTTCATGACGTTCCACGGCGAGTCGCGGGTCGACGAGCACGTCGCCGAGCACTTGCATCGACCTGGCCTGGCGATGGTCGCGCCGCTGGTCGTCCTGGGAGTGCTGTCAGTGATCGGCGGGTACGTCCAGTTTCCGGGGGGCGGCTTCACCAGCTTTCTGACGCCGGCCTTCACCTACTTCGGCGTCACGCCGGCCACCGAGAGCGGCCTGAACCCGACGATCTCCGGTCTTTCAGTCGTCGTGGTGCTGCTCGGGATCGTGATCGCCTGGGCGATCTGGTACCGCAACCCGAAGACCGCGACGAGCCTGGGGAAGTCTTTCGGGCCGGTCCGAGCCGCCCTGCTGAACGACTACGGCGTCGACGCTCTCTACAGTCTGGTCGTCGTCGGGGCGGTGCGGGGACTTGGCAACGTCTGCTCCGGCCTCGTCGATGCCCTCGTCCTGGATGGCATCGTCGACGGCGTGGCAGAATCCGTGCGTGGGATCAGCGTTGGCGTGGCGCGACTCGAGTCTGGCTACGTGCGGACGTACGCCGTGGCGATTCTGACCGGCGCGATCGTCATCATCGCCTTCATGGCCCGAGGAGGGGTCTAAGTGAATCTCTCTGGAATTCCGATTCTCACCCTGATCGTGTTCCTGCCGCTCGTCGGCGCCATTCCCATTCTCTTCTTCCGACGAACGGATACGCTACTGATTCGCACCTGGACGCTGCTGGTCAGCCTGGCTGAGTTCGTGTTGTCTCTCAGCTTGATCCTGGGCTTCGATCCTGGCGCCACGGGTCCCCAGTTCGTCGAGCGGGCGCCCTGGGTGCCGACGCTCGGTATCCAGTACTACCTCGGCGCCGACGGGATCAGCCTGGCGATGGTCCTGCTGACGACTTTCCTCACGTTCATCGCGGTCATCGGCTCCTGGGGCGCGATGGACACTGAGCGCTGCAAGGAGTACGCGGGGTTCTTGCTGCTGCTGGAGACCGGCGTTCTCGGCTCGTTCGTGGCGCTGGACCTGGTGCTGTTCTTCGCTTTCTGGGAGGCGATGCTCGTGCCGGCGTACCTGCTGGTCGGCACCTGCGGTGGCCGTCGGCGGATTTACGCTGCGTATAAGTTCTTCCTGTACACGGCCGTTGGCAGCCTGCTCATGCTGGTTGGCATCCTTGGCGTCTACGCGATTCACATCCAGCAGGGAAATCCTCCGACGTTCGACCTGCAAACACTGGCGGCGACGCCGATTCCGGCCAACCTCCAGGTGTGGGCGTTCCTCGCCTTCGCGCTCGCCTTCGCGATCAAGGTGCCGATCTGGCCACTTCACACCTGGCTGCCGGACCTCTACTCCGAGACGCCGCTCGGCGCGCTCGTGCTGGTGACGATGCTTGTCAAAGTCGGAGCGTACGGGTTCATCCGGTTCGCAATCCCGCTGTTTCCCGAGGCTGCCGTGACGCTGGCGCCGATCATCGCGGCGCTGGGACTGGTGGGGATCCTTTACGCTGGGGTCAGCGCGTTCGTGCAGCGCGACTTCGTCATGGTCATCGCGTATTCGAGCATCGCCCATCTCGGCTTCATCGTGCTCGGGATCTTCGAGTTCAATCACCAGGCGCTCGAAGGTGCCGTCGTGCAGATGGTGAACCACGGCATCTCGGCCGGCGCCCTGTTCTTGATTGCCGGTATGATTTACGCGCGCACGAAGTCCACCTCGTTCGACGCCCTGGGTGGCGTCGCGGCAAAGTGGCCGGTGCTGGGCGGCTTTGGACTGGTGGCTATGCTATCGTCGGTCGGCCTGCCCGGCTTGAACGGCTTCGTCGGGGAGTTTCTGATCGTCTACGGGACGTTCATCGCGCGGCAAGGTTACGCCGTGGTCGCGGCGCTCGGCATCATCGTCGCCGCCGTGTACTTGCTGACGATGTTTCAACGCGCGATGCACGGGCCGATTGTGCCGACTCTCTCCGGCCCCGACCTATCGCTTCGCGAAGTCGCGACTCTGATTCCGCTCGTCGCCTTGATGGTGGCCATCGGGCTGTATCCAGCCCCGCTGTTGAACAGCCTGGAGACCAGCGTGGATCAGGTCAATGGGCACGTCCAGACGGTGGAAGCCGCGCCGTCTGCTCACGTCGCGCTGGTGCGAGAGGGGCGGTGACACCGTTCATGAGCGCTTCGATCCCTAGGGACGACCCTGCGACGTGGTTTCTGACTCGGTCGTCGTCAGGTACTCGTCTCGATACATTCTTCATCGATCGGAATTCGTCACTCAGTACTCAGTACCCAGTACTCGGCTCGTCGTTCTGGGTGCTCCGCCCGGAGGCTCGTCAGTGCCAGTAATTACGCCCCCGCCGGTCGATCTCGTGGCCATTTTGCCGCTGCTGATCGTCTCGGTCTCGGCGATGGTCGTCCTGATCGTGGGATTGTTCGTGCGCCAGGAGCAGAGTCCGGTGCTCGCGGCCATCTCGCTGGTCGGCGTCGGCGCGGCGATCGTCGCGACTGTCGCGCTCTGGGGCCAGAATCGCGTGGCGTACAGCGGCGCGGTCGTTGCCGACGATTTCTTTGTATTCTTTGGCGTCGTCTGCCTCGGCATCGTCGCACTGACCATCGTGCTCTCGAGCGAGTTCGCCGCGCGCGAAGGCTTCAGCGCGGGCGAATACTACACGCTGCTCCTCTTCACCGGCGCCGGCATGCTGGTCCTCTCGTCCGCTCGCGACCTGATCGTCCTGCTGATCGGGCTGGAGGTGCTGTCAATCTCGCTGTACGTCCTGACTGGTTTCGCGCGCGAGCGGCTGACTTCCGAGGAAGCGGCAATCAAATACTTCCTGCTCGGCGCTTTCTCGCTGAGTTTCCTGGTGTACGGGATCGCGCTGATGTACGGGGCAACCGGTTCGACTCAGTTCGATGCGATCGCGACGGCCCTGCAATCGGGTGATCTGCTGCGGAACCCCTTGCTGCTCGCCGCGTGCGGGCTGATCCTCGTCGGCTTCGCGTTCAAGCTATCTCTGGTCCCATTCCACATGTGGACGCCGGACGTGTATGAAGGCGCCCCGACCTCGATCACGGCCTTCATGTCGGTGGGGACGAAAGCCGCGGTGTTTGCCGCGCTCCTGCGGCTGCTCACCGAGGCCCTGCCAGCGCTGCGTGGCGACTGGGCGAATATCCTCTGGGGCCTGGCGATCCTCAGCATGGTCCTCGGGAACTTTGCCGCGGTCACCCAGAAGAACGTCAAGCGCATGCTCGCGTATTCGGGCGTTGCCCAGGCCGGCTACATGCTGATCGGCGTCGTGGCGGCGGGGACCGCTGGCCGCAACGCGCTGATGTTCTACGTCGCGGCGTACGCCGTGACCAACCTCGGCGCGTTCGCCGTCGTTCAGGGCTTGAGCGGCAAGACTGACGAGAACACCGACGTCCTCGAGTTCGACGGGCTTGCCAGCCGAAGCCCGGTGCTCGCCGGCGCGATGGCCATTTTCATGTTGTCCCTCGCCGGGGTACCGGCGACGGCCGGCTTCATGGCGAAGCTCTACGTGTTCAACGCGGCGATCCAGGGCGGTTATCTTGATCTGGCGATTATCGGCGTGCTGACGAGCGCGGTCGCGACGTTCTACTACTTGAAGATGATCGTCGCGATGTACATGCGACCGGCCGACGCAGGCGCGGTGGCCATCCGAGTACCGGCCTCGCTCGCTCTGATCGTCGTCGTGACGGTGATCCTGACCATTCAGATGGGCGTGCTGCCGTCGTTTCAATTGAACGCGGCGCAGGCGACGGCCTCACTGCTGGCGCTGCACTAGGGCAGAATCAGGGGAGGTGTTCGGAGATAGCTGATGGAAAATT
>DATLRG010000506.1:0-2847 GCA_035534795.1 Chloroflexota bacterium | reverse complement strand
CGCGAGAAGCTCGTCATAACAGTAGGGGTGGGTGACGTAATCGTCGGCAAAGCGATTCAAAGCGCGCACGCGCGTCGCGACGTCGGAGACGGCGCTGACGACGATGAAGGAGACGTCGCCAACCCGGTTGAGTGCGCTAGCGAGTTGCTCGGCCGAGCCATCGGCCAGGCGCAAATCAGCAATGACGAGATGGGGCCAGGCGCGGTGGACCGCGTCCAATGCTGCCGCCAGGCTGGCCACGCCCACGACCACGAAGCCGTCGTCGCGCAATCGTCGAACGAGCTCACCGCGGCGACCACCGTCGCCGTCGAGAATGAGAAGGCGAGTCTCCATCGCTCTAGCCCTTCCTTCCCTCTCACTTTAGCCGAAGTAGGCGACTCGTGCAACCGACCGGCTGCCCATGGCAGTCATTCTGGTAGGTTGTCACACGCGATTTGCCGCGGTTGCTCGTCGCACCCGAGGCGATTCTTTCCGTTGGCGACCGGTAACCCGGTCGCGGTTGCCAGGAGTGTCCAGCTAAGAGAGCACAGCCCCTGCCGTCTACTCCGGTGAAGCAGGCAAGCCCTGTTACCCACCTCTCCGCGTCCTCACCCCGGTCCTCCTTCACCCGATCCCCCTCGGACTGGCTATAATTGATGGTAGGAAGCAGAGGAGAATCTTGTGCAGGTATCTGATTTGATGACGCGCCAGGTGATCACGGTTCAGCCGGAAACGCCGGTCGCCGAGATCGCTCGGGCGATGGTCCAGCACGACGTCTCAGGTGTGCCGGTGGTCGATCACGATGGAAACCTGGTTGGCATCGTCACCGAGACCGATCTGGTCGTGCAGAACGCCAACGTTCACTTCCCGACGTTCTTGCAAATCCTCGACGCCCGAATCTACTTGTCAGACACGCGCCACTTCGAAGACGAGCTGCGAAAGGCATTGGGAACGGTTGCCGCCGACGTGATGACGCGCGAGGTCGAGACCGTCAAACCGAACGACGACGTCAGTGTTGCCGCGACGCTGATGGTCGACAAGGATTTGAATCCGATCCCGGTCGTCGAAAATGGCAAGCTGGTCGGCATCATCAGCCGATCGGACATTATTCGCCACATTCTGGCTCAGGAAACCGAGCGGAGCGGCCCGTGATCGCGCTGGCCGACGTCCTGGCCGGCATGGCGCCGGCCGGGGTGCGTCTGATCGGGGCGCCGGTGGCGAGCCAATTCGAGGGCTTCGCCTACGACTCCCGCAAGCTCGTTCCGGGCGAGCTATTCCTGGCGGTGCGCACTGCCCGCGCCGATGGCCACGACTTCGTCGCCGACGCGATCCGGCGCGGCGCGGCTGGGGTGCTCGGCGATCGCTTGAATCCGGACGCGGCGCTTGGCGTAACGACGCTCGCTGTCGACGACACCCTCGGGGCCTTACGCGCCTGGGCGTGCTTCGTCTTGACGACTTACGCGCCAACCGTCATCGCAGTCGTGGGCAGCCTCGGCAAGTCGGTGGCCGCGAAGGCGACGGTTGCCGCGTTGGGCGGCGGCGACGGGGGCGACCCGACGATCTTCGACGGTGATTACCACAACACGCTCTATGGTTTGCCGATCGGTCTGGGGAAGCTCCAGCGAGACCACCGAATCGCCGTACTCGAGCTGCGTGGCGAGGGGGCTGGCGAGCTGTGCGCGCTGGCCGAGCTCGCGCAGCCGGCGGTGCTGGTTGTCACCCGGGGGTTCGACGAAACCGGCGCGCAAGAAGAGCTCGCCCGAGTGATCGAGCGGTTACCGTCGACTGCCAGGTTGGTGCTCAATGCCGACGATCCGTGCCTACGCGGTCTGGCGGAACGATGTCACGGATCGGTTCGCACTTACGGGTGGCTGGAATCGGCGGACGTCCGCGCCGAAGCGGTCGAATATCAGGTGTCGGCGACCGCCTTCCGTGTCGTCGCCGCGGGCGAATCCGCCACGGCCGAGCTGACGCTAGTCGGCGAGCCGGCGGTTTCTGGTGGGCTCGCCGCGGTCGCGGCCGGGTTGGCATTAGGGCAATCACTGCCCGCCCTGGTGGCAGGACTCGCGCGTTTGGCGCCGTTGGCGGGACGTCTCGCGCCTCGCGCTGGTCGCGGCGGTTGCTCCATTTATGATGACAGCTACCACGCTGGCCGCGACTCGCTCGACGTCGCGCTGGCTAGCCTCCGGCGCAGCCCGGGGCGCAGGTTCGTGGTTTTGGGAGCCCTGGCGACCGACGATGCCGCTGGTAGCGACGAGCTTCAGCGCCAGGCGGGCGAGGCCGTTGCCGCGGGCGTCGATCATCTGGTGACCCTGGGCGCGGCGGCCGAGGAGACTGCTCTCGCCGCCCTCGCATCAGGTATGCCCCGAGCCGCGGTCACCTTGACCGAGTCGGCCGACGACGCGGCGCGCGCTCTCGATGGGCAGTTGAGCCCCGGCGACGTCGTGCTGGTGATCGGCGGCGCCGAGGCCCGGCTGGAACGAGTCGTGGCGCGGTTGCTCGCCGAACCGGAGCGGGCCGACGAGTTCCTGGTGCGCCAGGACTCGGGGTGGAAGCAGCGGGTCTTTCTCTCGAAAGAGCGCCCAACCTGGGTCGAGATCGACCACCGGGCGATTGGCGAAAACGTGAGCCGCTTGAAAGAGATTGCCCGGCCGGCCGCGCTCATGGCGGTACTCAAGGCCGACGCTTACGGTCACGGCGCGGTGCGGGTCGCCCGGACCGCCCTGATCCGCGGAGCCGATTATCTCGCGACCGCGTGCCTGAGCGAGGCGATCAGTTTGCGCGCCCACGGCATCGCGGCGCCGATCCTGATTCTCGGGTTTACCCCTCCCTGGCAGGCGCCCGAGGTCGTGCACTACGATCTGACGG
>DATLRG010000505.1:0-5752 GCA_035534795.1 Chloroflexota bacterium | reverse complement strand
CCGGCTCGATCGTACTCAACGTTCGCAACTGGCCGCACCAGTAACCGATCGGACCGCGCAGCGCGGCGCCTGGCTCCCCGCGGCCGACCGCGGCGAGCCACTCCTGGAGCCGCTCGCGCAGCACGCCGAGCGTGCGGAGCGCTCCCAGGCGCGGTAGCGCCGCGACGGCCGCGCGCCGAACCGGGCGGTGGCGCCGGTAGCCTGCCAGGATCGCGGCGCAGCGCGCGGCATCCCACTGCCCGAAGTCGGCGCAGAGCGCGGCGAGGTCACCGAGGGGCGGCCGGACCGCCAGCGTATCGGGGTCGAGCAGGGCGGTGACGTTGGAGCCGGAAAACCGAACGTGATCCGACCAGAGGTCGCCGTGAGTCAGCGTTGGAGAATCGCTGCTGAGCTCCGCGATGCTGCTGCCTACGCGGTCGAGCCAGCGAAGCGCTGCCAGCGCCACGTCCTCGACGCCTCTCGCATCCCAGGCAAGCTGGGACGTCCCATCCGACTCACCGAGCCGGCCGGCGTCGAGACCGTCGAAAAAGGCGGCGAGGTTCTCGACCTTCTGCCAGGGATTCTTGCCCCGGGCCAGTGGGTCCCAGGCCAACCGCTGGGTCAGCCGCTGACGCTCGTTCAGCCAGTCGAAGCGGGGCGCGGAGGGCACTCCCCGACCCGTCGCGCCGGCTCCCGCGCGGTGAAGTCGCGCGATCGCGGCCCCGAGATTGGTCAGGTGCTCGGAGCTGAGGTCCTCGCCGCCGAGCACCTCGCCCGGCGCCCAGCTCGCCAGGTCGTAGTGCTGACCGCTGTGTCGGACGACCGTCTCTCCCAGGTCTGTCGGCAGAACGTGGGGAAAGAGGTCGAATCCACGCCGTTCGAGAACGGCAACCGCCGCGTGCGTGGCCTCCAGCCAGGCGGGCGAGGTGCCCGGCGGCAGGCGCCGCAGGCAGAGCGGCCCCGTTGCCGCGTCCAGCCGCGCGATCGCCTTGCCGGTGAAGCTCCGATCGTCGATCCACACCGCCGATGGCGCCTGAACGTCCCAGGCCTCGGCCAGCACCACCGCCGGCTCGACCTCTGCGTACTGATCTTTCGGCCGCACGACGATCGCCGTTCCTCCTCGTCCTCAGTCAAGTGGGGCAGGCTGCCCAGGGCCAATCGACGACGTGATGACGTTCATAACTATACTCCTTTGGCCCTATCGCCGCCTCGACTCCCACGTGACAAAGGCAGTGGTTCCTGCTAATCTCTCGGGCAGCGAGACCGATCGGCACGAACGACCCCGACGAGTCGCGGTAGCGGAGAGGAGCACCCCCATGGTCGCGCGCGCGCAACAGCTACTGACTTTAACCGAAGAGCAGAAGGCGTTCTTCGAGGAGAATGGGTTCCTCCGGCTCGAACGAGTTTTCTCGCCCGACGAGATCGGCGTTCTCGGCAGTGACCTGGAATACATCATGCAGGTCTGGACGACTCCCGGCCGTGGCTGGGAAGGTCCCTGGCGGCAGAAGTACCTCACCGCCGACCAGGAGCAGAAGGCCCAGCTTTCGGCGCTGCACGAGCTCGAATGCTACTCCGCTGCCTGGAGTCGCGCGATCTTTCAACCGAGGCTGGTCGATGCCGTCGCCGACTTGATCGGCCCGGAGGTCGAGTTCCACCACGCGACGCTCCACGCGAAGGCGCCGGAGTATGGCACGCCCTTCCCCATGCACCAGGATCATCCCTTCTACCCGCACGAGAACGGTCTGTACGTCGACGCCCTGATTCACGTCGACGCGGCGACCGAGGAGAACGGCTGCCTCAAGTTTCTCCGGGGCAGCCACAAGCTGGGCGCCCTCGAGCACGTCAAAGTCGGCTCACCACACCTGCCGCCCGAACAGTACCGACTCGAAGACGCCGTCTCGTGCCCGGCCAGCGCGGGCGACGTGATCCTGTTCAGCATTCATACCATTCACGGCTCGGCGCTCAACGGCACCGCCGAGTGGCGCCGGCTGGTCCGCGTCGGCTACCGCAACCCCCGAAATCGCCAGACCGGCGGCCAGGCCATGGGCCGCCCGGGGACCATGGTACGGGGCGTTCGACCGAAAGTCGACGGCGTGACGATCAGTCCCTACGGCAACTGGACCCAGCCGCCGAAGGCCAACTGAGCGACTCGCCGTCCGGCGAAGAGGAGCGTGGAGTTGATCTGGTGAAGCGTCTTGGCGAGTGCTGCGGCTGTAGCCTGTGTTGCCGGCTGCTAATCGTCCCAATTCCGCACCCCGGCGCCGTGCAGCGGACGCAGTTGGGCGTGCGGCTGCCGCTGCCGATCGTGGTCAATCCGGACGTGCTCCACTTCTACCGCGCGCGCGGCCTCGGAATCAGCCGCGAGAGCGTCGAGGTGCCGTTGCCAGCCAACGCGCCGACTCAGCTTGGACGCCAGGGCAAGACCCTGGTCGTGCGCCTGCCGCACGTCTGCGCGCAGCTGGACGAGCGCGGGCGCTGCAAGGTCCACGGGACGCCGGAGTATCCGAAGGCCTGCGCCGTGTTTCCGCGCACGCCGGACGACCTGCTGGACGTTGCCGAGGAGTGTAGCTACCAGTTCGTGGAAGCGTGATTCTCCAAAATCTTCCAGAGAGGAGCCACGCCATGACCGCCACCAACGCGACCGGGGCGAAAGCGAGCCCACTGGAGCGGATCGCTCCCGGGATCAAGATCACGGCACAGATGTCGCCGGAGCCGAGGGAGGAGGACCTTCAGTTCGTCCGCCAGATGGGTGTCGAGCACGTCGTCCTCTGGACCGATTCCTCCAAGTCCAGCGCCGCCTACTACGCCAGCCGCAAAGAGCTCTTCGCCGCGCACGGACTGAACGTCTACGGCTTCGGCAACAGCGACGTTCACAACCAGGACGCGATTGTGCTCGGCCTGCCCAACCGCGACGCCAAGATCGAGGAGTACCAGCGACACCTGCGTTCGCTGGGAGTGGCCGGCATCCCCTACACGACCTACGCGCACATGCCCAATGGTATCTGGAGCACCGAGCCGGAGGAAACGCGGGGTGGGGCGCGAGCGCGCGGGTTCGATCTGGCGAAGGCGCAGAACGGCCACTGGCACGGCAAGACCTACTCGCTGCCACTGACGAACGGGCGCGAGTACGGCGAGGAGGAGGTCTGGGAGAACTTCGAGCGCTTCATCCGACCGGCCGCGCGCGTGGCTGAGCAGGAAGGCGTGATGATCGGGATTCACCCGGACGACCCACCGATCTCGCGACTCGGTGGCGTGCCACGCATTTTCAGCACCTTTGCCAACTACCAGCGCGCGCTGGAGATCGCCGCTAGCCCGAACGTCGGCATCTGCCTCTGCGTGGGCTGCTGGCTCGAAGGCGGCGATCTATGGGGAGTGGATGCCCTCACGGCGATCCGTTACTTCGGCGAGCGCCAGAGGCTGTTCAAGGTCCACTTCCGCAACGTGGCCGCGCCCCTGCCGCACTTCGTCGAGACGTTCGTCGACGACGGCTATCAGGACATGTACCGGGTGATGAAGACGCTGCAGGAGGTGGGCTTCCGCGGCGTCGTCATCCCGGATCACATTCCAAGGATGGCCGACGACCCGCGCCTGGGCACCGCCTTCACCATCGGCTTCATGAAGGCGCTGTTGCGGCGCGCCGAAGAAGAGGTTGGCAAACTGTAATAGTCTATCTCAACAGTGTTGATTGGACACCTACGGGGTGTCCAATCAACACTGTTGAGATAGACTCTAAGCTAGATTTTGCATGGAGGACACCTCGGATGAGCTCTCGTCCCATGACCGTTGCCATCGCCTCACGCGAGCTGGCTGCTGACGTTTCCGACGAGCGTGCCGCCATCGAAGCGGCTGGCGCGCGGGTCAAGATCGTCCAGGCCACCGACGACGCCAGTCTGATCGACGGCCTGCGCGACGCAGATCTGGTGCTCAACCGTCGCTACGGGCGCTTCGACGCGCGCCTGTTGAGCAAGATGGACCGCTGCCGCGCCATCGTCCAGCCGAGCACCGGCTACGACGTCATCGACGTCGACGCCGCCACCGAGCACGGGATCGTCGTGATCAACCTGCCGTTCCAATGCCTCGACGAAGTGGTCAACCACGCCATCGCCTTCATTCTCGCCCTGAACCGCAAGCTCGACGTCGCCCAGGCGCAGGTGCGCGCGGGCACCTGGAGTCCGCGCGGACTGCTCCCAATCGGCCCGCTCAGCGGCGAGACGCTCGGCTTGCTCGGCTTCGGCAACATCGCCCGCGAGACCGGCCGCCGCTGCCAGATTTTCAACCTGAACGTCATCGCCTACGATCCGTTCGTCGATCCGGCGATCGCTCGCGAGCTGAACGTCGAGCTGGTTGGCCTGGATGACCTGCTAAAGCGCTCTGACTACGTCTCCTGCCACCTACCCTTGAACCCCAGGACCCACCACGCGATCGGCGAGGCGCAGTTCCGCCAGATGAAGCCCTCGGCGATCTTCGTGAATACCGCCCGGGGCCGCGTCGTCGACGAACCCGCGCTGATTCGCGCCCTGCAGAATGGCGTGATCGCCGCGGCAGGACTCGACGTTTTGGAGCAGGAGCCGCCGGATCCGGCCAACCCGCTCCTCCACATGGACAACGTCATGGTCACGCCGCATCTGGCCGGCACGTCGAACGCCACTCCGCCGCGCCAGCGGCGGCAGGCGATCGAGTACGTCGTCGCCTACGTCAAGGGTGAGCGACCAGCCGGCCTGGTCAATCACCAGGCCTGGGAGCGCGCGCGAGCCCGCTTGCAGGCATGATCGAAACACTACGCCAGCGGACGGCCGCCACCGGTCGTCCCTGGCGCAGTTACCTCGCGGCGATCGTCGCGTCGGTCCTCTGGGGCTCGCTGTATCCCGCGGGGAAGCCGGCCATCGCCGCGGTCGGACCGCTGCAGGTGGTGCTCTGCCGCGCGCTCCTGGCCTGCCTGACGATGGGGGCAATCGTCGTCCTGCGCGGCGACGCCCGAACGTTCGCCGCGCACGTCCGCAAACGCTGGCCCGGCATCCTCGGCGTCGCCGGCACCAGCTTCTTCGGAACCTCGCTCCTGGCAATGCTTTCGCTGGGTCTCTTGCCGGCCTCGGTCGAGGGGCTGCTCAACAATACCAGTCCGCTCTGGCTCGCCGTCGGCACGGCGCTGCTTTTCCCGCCGCGTCGCCCGTTCGTGCTCGTCGTCGGGAGTTTGGCCGCGCTCGGCGGGGTTGGACTGATCTTCTTCCCGGACGTGCTGCGCGGCTCGCTCGCAGTCCCCACGGCGCTCAATCCGCTCGGCGTCGTCCTCGCCCTGACGGGAAGCGGCCTGATCGCCGCCAGCACTGTCGTCGGTCGCAAGGTCATGCTCAGTGGAGATCCCGTCGCCATCTCGGCGCTGGCGAGCGGCGCGGCCGTGCCGCTCCTGGCGGCCCTGGTCCTGGCGAACGGTGGGGTCGGCCCCATTCTGGCCGCGTCGCTGGAGATCAAGGCGCTGCTCCTCTACGTCGGCGTCGGCTGCACCGCCACGAACTTTACCCTCTGGTTCTACGCGCTGCAGCACCTGCCAGCCGCTCAGGCCGCGGCCTTCCAGTACCTGATCCCGCCGGTCAGCGTCATCCTCGCCGCGCTGACCCTTGGCGAGCCACTCACGGCCGCGCTGATCGTCGGCGGGAGTCTGATCGTCTGTGGACTGGTCGCCACGCAGTTCTCAGGGCGTTAGGGTTTGATCCAGGGGGGAGTGATGGGAAGGGCAGCGGAAGAAATTGGCCCGGCGGGCCAATTTCTTCCGCTG
>DATLRG010000504.1:0-2292 GCA_035534795.1 Chloroflexota bacterium | reverse complement strand
CCTGGGAGCGACGATGCTCGACGTCGTGCTCTATCTCGGCCACAAGTCGCTCGCCCGGGCGCCCCGGCCTCGCGCCGATGGGACGCCTCAGCCACGCGGAACGATCACGTCCTGACCTCAGCGACCGGATTCAGCCGTCCCGCGGACCCAGCGCTCGAGCCAGGCGATCGCGCGCCGTCGCACGTCCAGGATGAGCCGCGGCTCGTCCGGTCCGTGACCCTGGCGTGGATAGATCACCATCTCGACTGGCGCGCCCTGGCGCTTCAGCGCGTTGTAGAGCTCTCGCCCCTGACTGAGCGGCACGCGGACATCCTGGTCGCCGTGCTGAATCAGCGTTGGCGTGCTGACGCCCTTCGCATTGAGCACCGGCGAATGGCGCCGATAGGTCTCGAGGTCATCCCAGGACTCGGCGCTGAAGTAGTCCGGCACGAAGCTGGGTATGTCGCTGGTGCCGTTGAAGCTGACGAGATTCGTCACCCCCGCGCCGACGCAGGCAGCCTTGAAGCGGTGGGTCCGAGTGATGACCCAGCTCGTCATGAATCCGCCGTAGCTCCAACCAAGAATGCCCAGTTGGTCTGGATCGGCGATCCCACGCGCGATCAGGTGATCGACGCCGCTCATGATGTCCTGATAGTCGCCACCGCCCCAGTCACCGTAGTTGGCGAAACGAAAGTCACGGCCGTAGCCGCCCGACCCACGCGGATTGGCCTGCAGCACCGCGTAGCCGCGCTCGGTCAGCTCGGCGACGTCGGCGTAGCCCCCGAGCGCACCCAGGTAGCCCCGCTGGAAGACGCCGGCCGGGCCGCCGTGGACCGCGACGATCAATGGGTAGCGCTGGTCGGAGCGGTAGTTCAGCGGGTAGGCCACGATTCCCTCGATCGCCAGACCATCGGTGGACTGCCAGTGAATCACCTCCGCCACGGGAAGCAGGGCTGCCGGCCAGTCTGCCGGCAACGCCGGACGCGCGATCTCGCGGCTGGCGGCCGTGGCAACATCCAGCAGATACGCGGCGTTCGGCTGATCGAAGTCCTGGCCGACGAAGGCGATCTGACCGTCGCGGTTCGCCGCTGGTCACGATTTGAGGAGCGACGTGTTGGTGAGCTGCCGGCCGGGTCCGCCCGTGGCGGGCAGGGCCCAGAGCTGCGCGGTCACACCGCTCACGTCGAGCGCGTAGATCTCCCGAGCGTCGGGCGACCACGCGATTGGCCACGAGTGACCGTCCGGTGTGTAGGTCAGTGGGCGAGGCTCCCCGCCGTGTATCGGGTACAGGACGATCTGTCCGCTGCCGCCCCAGTGGACCGGCTGATCGCTCGTTGTGCAGGCGATCCAGAGGCCATCGGGCGACGGCAGTGGCTTTGCACCTCCCTCGGCCACGAGCGCCAGGTCGGTCAGCTCGGCGCTACCGTCGGAAGGAACTGTCGCCAACCTGGTTTCGGGCCAGCGATCGGCGCCTGGATTGGGCTGGTGCGTGATGGCACATCGCCGGCCGTCGGGGAACCATTCGAAGTCGACGACGTGATAGCGACCGTGGGTGATTTGCTTTGACTCGGACGACGCCCGGGGACCAACTGAAAATGGCACGACGTACAGGTGTGCGAAGTCAAAGTCCACGTCCCACTGAATGGCATCGTCCTTCGCCTTCCGCGCCTTCTCCTTCTCGTCGGTCGGAGGCTCGGCCATCAAAAATCCCAGGGACTGCCCATCCGGAGACCACTTCAGCGCGGTCACGTTCGTCTTGTCGTAGCGAGTCAGCGCCCACGCCTCGCCGCCCCCGGAGCGCATCACGTACACGTTCGCCTTGCCCGATCGCTTCGACAGAAAGGCGATGTACCGGCCATCCGGCGACCAGCGGGGACTGCTGTTGCTGTGCTCGCCGAAGGTCAGCTGCATTGGCTCACCGCTGTCGGCTGTCGCCAGGTAGAGGTGACTGACGAACTCGCTTTTCTCGTCCGTCATCAGCGGCTCGCGGATGGCGTACAGAACGCTCTTCCCATCCGGCGATGGCGCGATCTCGCTCATTTGCGGGTAGTGAATCCGGCGCTCGATGGCCCAATGGCGGGTCGTGGCATCGCTCATGCGTTGCTACCACCTTATCTACCTGTTCGTCAGAGTGTTTGATCGGAGGACGCGGGCTCTCACTCAAGGCTGGAGTTTGGCGCCCCAGGGGCGCCCAAACTCCAGCCTTGAGTGACAGCCCGCGTCCGAGATAGTCCCCTGATCATACACCAAAGCAGAGCCAGGGTGAGAAGCCCATGGATGTGATTGATCTGCGAAGCAGATCAATCACATCCA
>DATLRG010000503.1:0-2796 GCA_035534795.1 Chloroflexota bacterium | reverse complement strand
CCACCCCGGCCTCGAGTCTGGTTGCGCGCAGCGCCCTGCCGGGCGTACAATGTTGCCGATGGCCATGGATTGGCGACTGCCAACCGTGAGTCAGGTCCGTTCGAGGACATACTACTTTCCGCTTGGATCGCCACGACCGAGACGGAGCGTACCGGGGCACGCCTTCGGCTCGGCTGGTGTCGAAGGGACTGAGGCAATGCCAGCGGTACACTCGATCGTGGACGTGCCGGGGATCAGCGTCGGTCAGACGACCGACCTCGATCACCTGACCGGCTGCTCCGTGGTCCTCTGCCCGGATGGCGCGGTCGGGGCCGTCGACGTTCGCGGCGGCGCCCCCGGAACGCGCGAGACCGATCTTCTCGGTCCCGGCCGATTGGTCCAGAAAGTCCACGCCGTGTTGCTCACCGGCGGCAGCGCCTTCGGGTTGGCCGCGGCCGACGGCGTGGTGCGCTTCCTGGCAGAGCGAGGTTATGGCCATAGCATCGGGTCCAGCCGCGTGCCGATCGTCCCCGCTGCCGTGTTGTTCGATCTCGGCATCGGAAACCCTCAGGCCTTTCCCGACGCTGCTGCCGGCTGGCACGCCGCCGAGAGCGCTCGCTCGGACGTCCTCGAGGAGGGCTGTGTTGGCGCCGGGACCGGTGCCACGGTGGGCAAGGCGCTCGGGATCCACCAGGCGACGAAGTCGGGCGTCGGCTCCGCGGCGCTTCGCCTCCCCAACGGCATCACCATCGGCGCGCTGGTCGCGGTCAACGCCCTCGGCGACGTGGTGAATCCGGTCAGCGGCCAGATCCTCGCCGGGACCCGGCATCCGGCCACCGGCGCCTACGTCAGCACCATCTCCCAGATTCTCCAGAGCGCCGCTCCGCCGACGCCGCCCCTCGGAACGAACACCACCATCGGCGTCGTGGCAACCGATGCCAGCCTGTCGCGCGACGACCTGTCGCGCCTAGCGACCGCCGCTCACGACGGGCTGGCGCGCGTGGTTCGCCCGGCACATACCCTCTTCGACGGCGACGCCTTCTTTGCGGTGGCGACCGGACGGTCGGCCGCCACCGCCAACCCGGTCGCGCTCGCGGTCGCAGCCAGCGAGGTCGTCGCCACGGCGATCATCCGGGCGGTCATGCGCGCCCGCCCGCTCGGGAACCTGCCCAGCGCAACGAGCATCCAGGTCTGAGAAGGGATGTGGGAAGGGTCATGAGGCAAGGGATTTGCGACGCAAATCCCTTGCCTCATGACCCTTCCCACATCCCCTCTCAGACCTGAAGCGGTGTAGGAGCAGATCGTGGACAAAGTGACCACCCGCGAGATCCGGGCGATGAAGCGACGCGGCGAGCGCATCGCCATGCTCACCGCCTACGATTACCCGACCGCGCGACTCCTGGACAGTATCGGTGTTCCGATGATTCTGGTGGGCGACAGCCTGGGAACGACGGTGCTCGGTTACGAGACGACGATTCCCGTGACGGTCGACGACGTGATCCACCACACGCGGGCGGTGGTTCGCGGAGCGTCCCACGCGCTGATCGTGGCCGACCTCCCGTTCATGTCCTACCACGTGAGCCAGGAAGAAGCGTTGCGCAACGCCGCCCGCCTGATCCAGCAGGGCGGGGCGCAGGCGGTGAAGCTCGAAGGCGGCGCCATCGTGGCGGACACCGTCCGACGCTTGGTCGATTGTGGAATCCCGGTCCAGGGTCACCTGGGACTCACTCCCCAGTCGGTCCACCAGCTCGGCGGCCATCGACTGCAGGGGCGAGGCGAAGGCGCCGCCCAGCGTCTTCTGGAAGATGCGCGCTGTCTGGAGCAAGCCGGCGTTTTTTCCCTCGTCCTCGAAGTGATTCCGGCGCCACTGGCCCGCACGGTCACTCAGTCCCTGTCGATCCCGACGATCGGCATTGGCGCCGGCCCGTTCTGCGACGGCCAGGTCCAGGTGATTTACGACCTGCTCGGCGTCGACCCCGACTACAAGCCGCGTCACGTTCGCCGCTATGCGGACCTGGCCGGGATCATTCGTGGAGCAGTGACGAGCTACGTCGAGGACGTTCGGGCTGGCGCCTTCCCCGGGCCGGCCGAGAGCTTCGGGCTGGAGCCCGTGGCCGCGGCGAGCGCGACGGTGGAGGGTCGATGAAGGTCGCGTCCACGGTCGAAGACCTGCGCGGGATGCAGCGGGAACTCCCACGGCCGCTCGGACTGGTGCCGACGATGGGGTTTCTCCACGACGGCCACCTGGCCCTCGTCCGCGCGGCGCGCGAACAGAATCTCAGCGTCGCGGCAAGCATCTTCGTCAATCCTAAGCAATTCGGCCCCAGCGAGGATTTCGCGTCGTATCCGCGCGATCTCAATCGGGACCTGGGCTTGCTCGACACGGCCGGCGTGGATCTGGTTTTCGTGCCGAGCGTGGAAGAGATGTACCCGACCGGATTCTCCACGGTCGTCGACGTGGGACCGATCGGAGACGTCCTGGAAGGGGCGAGGCGCCCGGGCCATTTTCGAGGAGTCGCCACCGTCGTGGCGCGACTGCTCGGACTGTTTCAGCCCCAGCGCGCCTACTTCGGCCAGAAGGATGCTCAGCAGTGCGTGGTGGTCAAGAAGCTGACGCGCGAGCTCGGATTCCCGACCGATATCGTGGTCGTTCCCACCGTTCGCGAGCCCGATGGGCTTGCCCTGAGCAGCCGCAACGTCTACCTGAGTCCCGCCGAGCGCATTGCCGCGCGTGTTCTCTCGGCATCCCTCCGTTCAGCGCTGGCCGCCTACCAGGGTGGCGAACGCGACGCCGACCGGCTGCGCGACCAGGTCAGC
>DATLRG010000502.1:0-9281 GCA_035534795.1 Chloroflexota bacterium | reverse complement strand
CCATCCACCTCTCAGCCGTCTTAACTTCAGTATACCTGATGTGGATGCGCCTGATTGAGTCGCGGCGTTCGTTATTTTTGATCCTGTCCCTCCGATTGATGTACAATGAGAGGCGGTGGGGGGCAGGGCGATGAGGCCCGTCCTGCTTTGGCTCGGCGTCTCGATCGTTTCCGCTACCTGAGGTGGCTGATGGCTTCTACCAGGGATGATGCCCGGTGGAGGCTTTTTTGTTGCCCGGGCATCCCCTCCCATAGAAATTATCTCAAAACTGTTGTTTGAGCGCCCTGCGGGCGCTCAAACATCAGTTTTGAGATAATTTCTTAGTTACTCTGCAAGGGGGACGAGGTGCCAGCTTCTCAGCGCGCCAGCGGCGAGGTCGACGTGGTGGTCGAGATTCCGCAAGGCAGCCGCAACAAATACGAGTACGACGAAGCGACCGGCCGCTTCCGTCTGGATCGGGTGCTCTACTCCTCGGTCCACTATCCGGCGGAGTACGGTTTCGTTCTGGATACCCGCGCGCCCGATGGAGACCCGCTCGACGCGCTGGTGATCACCCACGAGCCGACCTTCACCGGCTGCGTCATCCCCGCGCGTCCGATCGGCCTCCTCGACATGCGCGACGAGAAGGGCCTCGATCAGAAGATTCTCGCCGTGCCGGTCGGCGATCCGCGCTTCGACGAAGTTCGGGACCTCGGCGACCTCCCGGCGCACTGGCTGCGCGAGATCGAGACCTTTTTCGCGACGTACAAGACGCTTGAAGACAAGCCCACGGAGGTCCTCGGCTGGCAGGGTAGCAGCGTCGCCTGGGAGCTGATCGCACGCAGCCGGGCCGCCTATCGCGGTCCGGCCGAGGCGACCTCGTGAACGATGCCGACGTCCGGCGGGTGACCGAGGCGATGGCGCGCCTTCGCGAGAACGTCGCGCGTGTGATCGTCGGCAAGGACGAGGCGACGACGCTCCTCCTGGTCGCGCTGCTTTGCGAGGGGCACGTCCTGATCGAGGACGTCCCTGGCGTTGGGAAGACCACCCTGGCCAAGGCACTGGCCCGCTCGCTCGACCTCGGCTTCCAGCGGGTCCAGTTCACACCCGACCTGTTGCCCTCCGACGTCACTGGCGTCAGCTACTTCAACCAGAAGACCCAGGAGTTCCAGTTCCGTCCCGGCCCGATTTTCACCAACGTGCTGCTGGCCGACGAGATCAACCGGGCAACGCCGCGCACGCAGTCCGCCCTGCTCGAAGCGATGGAGGAGCGGCAGGTGACCGCCGATGGCGAGACCCGCTTGCTTCCTAGACCGTTCTTCGTCCTCGCCACCGAGAACCCGATCGAGCTCGAAGGCACCTTCCCGCTTCCCGAGGCGCAGCTCGACCGGTTCATGCTGCGGGTGTCGCTGGGCTACCCGGACCGCGACGAGGAACGAACGATCGCCCGGCGTTTTCACGAGTCCAGCCCCCTCGAGGACCTCGCGCCGGTGCTGCCCGCGGCGGAAATCCCCGCGCTGGCACGGATCTGCCGCCACGTCTTCGTCGGCGACGCGGTCGAGGGATACCTGGTGGACGTCGTCCGGGCGACCCGCGGGCACGCCGGCGTGGCGCTGGGCGCGAGCCCCCGCGCGACACTCGCCCTCTTCCGCGGTAGTCAGGCACTCGCCGTGCTTGACGGTCGGTCGTTCGTCCTGCCCGACGACGTCAAGTCCTTGACCGGGCCGGTCCTGGGCCACCGGCTGATCGTCAGCGCGCAGGGCCGGCTCGACGGGCGCGCGGGGGAGGCAATCGTCGCCGAGGTCCTGCACCAGGTCCCCGCCCCGGTCGAAGACACGGCGACGGCCGAGGGATAGTAGTACCAAAGTATCCCCGAATCAGGGAATTCTACTCCCATTCCCACCTTGACAGTGCATGCCACGGCTGATAGACTGCGGCCGGCTGGCGACGTGGGGCCAGGACCGCCCGCGACGCGGCAGCCAATCGGCGTTCGAGAGTTGGCATGAGCAAAGTCCCGACCGGGGGATCGAAGCGAGAAGGTCTGGGCCGAGATGAATCATCCGCACGCGCGTTTCAGTCGTGCTCGCCAGGAGACGGTGAGCTGGCCGATTCTTGCGCGCGTCGGCACGAGCGGGATCCCCAGCCGAGGACTGATACAGGGGGTGTGGGATGAAGTGCCAAGGCTGTGGTCAAGGGATGCGACAGATCAACTCTTCGTGGGCAAAGATCAAGCTCTTCTGGTGCATGCACTGCCATCTGTTCGTGGAACATCGCGAACCCAGCTAGCGCATGATCTCTACCGGACCCTGTGTTTCAACGCCGGCCGGGCGCCGAAACACAGGGTCCGGTAGGAATCGTCGGGAGACGAGGCCGTGTTCCTCGGCGCGTCGTCGCCAGCGACTAGATCGCGGCCCCGTCTGGTCGACCTGAACCTGATTCCGCCGGAGTACCGCCGCCGCCCGTTTCCCGTGCTGACCAGCGGCCTTGCCCTGCTGGCCCTGGGTAGCCTGCTCCTCCTCTACGCCATTTTCTACGCCAAGTCGTACAGCGACCTCGAAGTGTCCGGCTTGAGCACCCGGGTGAGCCAGGCCCGCGCCATCGTTCAGACCGCCACCGGCGACCCCGCGGCGCTGGCCCAGCGCGAAAAGCTCCAGGCCATGCGCGACGATTACCAGATTCTCGCACAGCGTCAGGTCCACTGGGGCGACGTCTTCCAGACCATCGGCGACGTCCCACCCGGCGTCGTCGTCAAGTCCGCGAGCCAGGCGGGCTTCGGGATCACGATCACCGGCGCCGCGATCGACCAGGATGCCGCCGCGCGGTACGTCAATCAGCTCGAGAGCTCCGGCCTCTTCATCAACGCGTCGCTCCAGATGAACCCGGCCAGCGGGACGACCAGCTTCGCCGCGCCGACGCTGATCCCGACGCTCGGCGGGCGGCCTCCCACGTTCACAGCGGTCGCCGCGCCCTTCGCCAAGCCGCCGCCGACCCGGCCGCCGGCCCCGGCCGTCTATCCGACGCCCCGGCCGCCCGCGACGCCGGTTCCCACGCAACCCCGGTTCACGCCGACGATCACGCCTACTCCGACGCTTACCGCGACCCCAACTCCCGCCTTCGACTTCGTGCTGGTGAGCGCGCAGCAGCTTCCCGCGTCGAATCCCATGGTGGGTAGCACCGACATCCGCGGCAAGATCCTGGACAAGAGCGGCAAGCCGTTTCCGAACGTCCCGCTCGAGATCGAGAGCGAGGGCGAGCCGCCCTGGTCGTCGACCGCGTCGAGCCTGCAAGATGGTACCTTCGACTTCAGCGTGACCCACGGCAAGTTCGAAGTGCTGGTGCTCAGCGGCAACTCCCAGCCGGCGATGGACCTGTACACCGGCGCCGACGGCGTGCCCGGCTCCTATAACTATCAAGTGACCTTCCAGGCGACCTTCATCGGCGCCATCCCGCCGCCGGTCGCCGGCACCGCGACGCCGAGCCCGAGCGCCACGCTGATCCCGACGGCATCGTCCACGCCGGTCGCGCCGGGCGCCAACGTCGCGGCCTTTGGCTGCGCCAGCGCCTACCTGGTGCAGAACGGTCAGGTCAAGCCGGTGCCGAGCGGCTCGAACCCGAGCCTGGCGATCGACGGCAACCTCGGAACGGAGTGGAACGCGGGCATCGCCCCCGGCAACGGCACCCAGGTGATCTGGCAGTGGTCGCTGCCGGAGCCGGGTCAGGCGCCGTCGGGCTGCTCCGGTGCGGGCATGTCCGACTCCCAGGACCAGATCGACGGCTTCCAGCTCATTCCCGACCAGAACCCGGAGGGCGTCACCACCCACGAGCTCTGGCTCTACAGCGACCCGGCCTGCACCACCAACGTCGCCAGCACGAACACCGCCTACTACACCTTCCAGCAGGACACCAGCGCCGGCCAGATTCTGCCGCTGCGCATCGAGCCGCCGCTGCCCGTCCGCTGCGTGATCGTCCGCACGCTGGCGGACCCGAGCAACGTCGCCTGGGAAGAGATTCAGATTTATCAGGAGCTGGCGCCGCCGAACGGCTTTCCCACGCTGGCCGCTACCCCGACGGTCACGCCGACTCCCACTCTGACCCCGCTCCCGGCGACGCAGACGGCCGCGGTGAACGCCACTGCCACCGCCGCGCAAGCCGCGGCGCTCACCGCGACCGCGGGCGTGCCACTCACCCAGACCGCGATCGCGGCGACGACGCCAACGGTGACCCCAACTCCTTTCCTGTTCGGTGGTCTCAACATCGCACCCCTTGTGGGGTCGGTGTCCTGGACCACGTTCGACGGCAAAGCGATGCAGGGTCCGGTTGAATGCTGGCAGACGCCAACACCAATGCCTGGCTCATCATCGAACCCGTGTGCAGCGGTCGACGATGACACCTCGACATATTGGGCGCCATCAAAAGGCGCTGGCGACGCGCAGGTGCTAACATTGAACCTGGCTAACCCGCCATACTACGTGACCAACGTGGACAACGTCGCGTACGTGAGGGTACAGGTCGAGTCGACGGGAAATGGGAGCTCGGAAATCTACCAGGTCTGGCTCGGCCCCGGAACCCAACCGGTTCTCGCCTGCCAGTTCCCGGCGCCCGGCACGCCCACAGCCGTCGAATCGGATGGGGCCTGGCTCGATTGTCCGATTTCGTCGACGGCTGGTACTCCCACTGCGGTGTCACACCCTTTGGCGGTGTCCGTGGTGATCTATCATCCCAGTTCGATTGGCAACGGCCCAGAGGATGGATCGTACGGAATTCGAGAGATTCAGGTGTACAAGGTCGCTAATCTGGGGTCTGTTCCCGACGTTACGCCGACCGAGACGAGTACTTCAACGCCCACAAACACCGCAACCGCAACGCAGGCGGGCACGCTCGTACCTACTGCTACACCCACAGTTACCGACACACCCACTGCCACGAACACACCGACGACTACGCCCACCATCACGATTACGCCCACTCCCACAGGCGTGCTGCGCGTACCCGCGGTTCTTAGATCGAACGTTGGCCGTGGCCAGGGCCCAGGTGCCAGCGATTTCGCGGCGCTGCCACTTCCGCCGACCGCTACGCCTGACCGTGCTCCGGCCGCGCAGCCGGTGGCCTCGGGACCGTCGCAGTCTACCGCCGGCAGCCCAACGCCCATCGCTCCGACCACCGGCCCCGTCGACTTCACCATCATCCTGGAAGTCGCGTCGGGGAATGGCTACCCATGAGATTTTCGCTCGCGCAACGGCTTCTGGCCGCCACCAGCGTCATCTTGCTCGGCTGCTGCGCCATCTTCGGGTATCTCTACCTGTCCAACCAGAGCCAGAAGGCCGCGCTCGACGCGAGCCTGGTCCCCTTGCAGGCGACCGTCACGTCGCTCAACGCGGCCGCGGAGTCGCGTGATGCCAGCGACCCGCTGCTCTACACCGCGGCGTTCCCGCGCGACCCGCCCGATCTGGGTCTGGCCAGCGCCGTGCTGAGCAGCGCCGCGGCGAGCGGCGTCAGCACGGGACCGATCCAGACGACGGCCGGCGGCGACGAGAAGATCGGCAGCGCCACCTACCGGACGACGACGGTGAACCTGACGATCTCGGGGTCTCTGCCGCGGATTCTCAACTTCTTCGATCGGATGGAGCAGGCTGGCCTGCGCACCGTCACGTTTGATAACATACGGCTAGAGACCGGCAACGGGCAGTGGATCGCCCAACTGCAGATCATCGTCTACGCGCAGCCGCAGTGAAGGACCCGATTGACGTGCCAAGCCTGAAAGCTTTTCTCAATCGGAATGCTTTTCTGAATCGGACGGGCCCCCTGGAATCGCCAAAGAAGGCGCCCGGGCTGCCAGATGGCGCGCCCGCGGACGGCAACGCCGACGAGAGTGCGGTCGCGCGGCAGCGCTCGCGTGCTTCGTTCGTGGATCGCCTGGCCGGGCTGAAGCGGCCCTGGCTCGATCGCACGACAGTCGCGGTGAGCGTCGAGGGATCGAGCTTGCGCGTCGTCTCCCTGGCGGACCAGAAGGTGGCCGGCTGGGCAAGCATTCCGCTGGAGCCGCGCCTGATCCGCAACGGGCAAATCGTCGACCCCGCCGACTTCGGCGCGGCGCTCGACGAGACCTTCGAGCGTCTGAACCTGCCGCGCCACCGCGTGGCCTGGGCATTGCCGGGCTTCCAGACGACCGCGCGGGTCCTCGATCTACCCGGCCTGCGTGGCGACGCGCTGCGCCAGGCCGCCTTGGACGAGCTCGAACGCACGCTCGGCGCCGCGGTCGACGACAGTTTCCTCTTCTCGCAGCGCTTCGAAGGGCGGATCCGCAGCCGCTACGTCTTCGTCCTGGCGGTCCCACGGTCGACCGTCCTGACGGCGCTCGAAGCGCTCGAGGCCGCCGACATCCGGCCCTACACGATGGACCTGCGCCCGCTCGCCCTCGCGCGCGCGGTGGGGCGCGCCGATGCCGTCGTCGTCAACCTGGAGGAGGGGAGCCTGGACGTCCTCGTCGTGGCCAGCGGGGTGACGACGCTGCTGCGGAGCATTCCCTTGCCAGGCGCGGCGACCAACCTCGAAGCGGCCCAGAACCGGTTGGTCGACGAGGTCGATCGCGCGCTCAGGTACTACGACGACTCCAATCCGGACCGTCCGCTCGACGCCGACGCGGCGCTCTACCTCACCGGCCGGCTGGCCACCGGCATCTCGCTCGCCGAGCGGCTCCGCACGATGACCGGACACCCCATCGGGCGGCTGTCGACCGGCCTCACCTTCCCAGCGGATTTTCCGGTCGCCGAGTACCTGGTGAACCTCGGCCTGGCGCTGAAACGGTCGTGAGCGGCCTTACCCCCTCGCCCCCTCTCCATCTCCGATGGAGAGGGGGAACCAGGACTCTCCTCTCCATCGGAGATGGAGAGGGGCAGGGGGTGAGGCCGAACCCTCGGTCGCCTGATGATCGCTGACCTCCCCGCCGCGCTGGAGAGCCTGCTTTTCGTCGCGGCAGAGCCAGCGCCGCTGGATCGGCTGCGCGTGGCGCTGGGCTGCTCCGACGACGAGCTCGAGGCGGCGCTCGACGCGCTCGCCGAGCACCTGCGCGACCGCGGCCTTCGGCTCCAACGCGGCAGCGAGGGCGTCCAGTTGGTGAGCGCGCCAGAGTCTGCCCAGCAGATCGAGACGTTTCTCGGCATCCAGCCCTCCGGCAAGCTGTCGACCGCGGCGCTGGAAACCCTGGCGCTCGTGGCCTACCGCCAGCCGGTCCACCGAATCCAGATCGAGGAGATTCGGGGCGTCAACAGCGAACGCGTGCTCCGCTCGCTGCTCGCGCAGGGACTGATCCAGGAGTTGGGGCGCGCGCCAGGTGTTGGCCGGCCGTTCCTCTATGGGACGACCGACGAGTTTCTGCAGCGGTTCGGGTTGGGGGCATTGACGGATCTGCCGACGATCCACGGGATGGGTGAGGAGTAACGTCAGGGTCGGCGGGTCCGTTCGGACCACGAAGATCACGAAACGCCGCGAAAAAATCACGAAAACCCTCGGAGGAGGGACGTTCCCCTGTTCGCGACCTTTTCGCGGCGTTTCGTGATCTTCGTGGTCCAGACGTCACCCTCGCGCCGCTTCTTGATCTTCGTGGTCCAGACGTCACCCATCCCCGCGTGGTCCAGCCGTCCATACGCAGACGCTTAACAAATCGCCGATCGAGTCGAGCAAATAATCCGGCGCCTCCGTGGCCAGACTCTCTGGCGGAAATGGTCCCCAGAGCGCGCCCGCGGTCTGGACGCCGGCGGCGCGGCCGGCTTGCAAGTCGTGGGTGCTGTCGCCGACGTAGAGGGTGTCGAGGGGGCGGTCGCGGCGGCCCAGGCGGTCGAGGGCAACCCAGAGCGGCTCGGGGTGTGGCTTGTGACGCTCGCTGTCTTCCTGGAAGACGGCCGTCGCGAAGCAATCGTCCAGCTCGATCAGGCGCAAGCCACGCTCGGCGATCTGGCGCCCTTTCGAGGTGACCAGGCCAAGGACGTAGCCACGCTGCCGCAGCGCGTCGAGCGTCGAGCGAACTCCTGGAAATTCCTTCGCCAGGACGTCGTGATTGGCGACGTTGAACGCGCGATAGGTGACGATCAATTGGTCGATCAGCGTGGCCTGCTCCGCGGGCGCGCGCCGAATGCCGCGGTGCTCGAGAATCGACGCGAACGCTTCCGGCAGCGGCTGGCCGTAGCCGAGGAATAATTCCGCCGGGCTGGCCGGCGTGCTCAGCACGGACGTCAGCGCGTGCTGGTACGATTGGAAGATCAAGTCGGTCGTGTCGATCAGGGTCCCGTCCAGGTCGAAGAGGATGTTGGTGACCGGGTGGCCCGCGCGACCGCCACGGGGATGGAGGGTTTTCGTCACGATGTCCGCCTTTACCTACTGCCCAGGCTGCGCGGCGCGCCTGCCGTCCGATCCGGCTCAGCCGCACGCGGCGCAATCGTGCGCTTCGTGTGGCACGACGTTCTATCATAACGCAAAGCCAGCGGCCGGCGCCTTGATCCTGCGGAATCGACAGCTCCTGCTCGCCCAGCGCGCGATCGAGCCGTTTCGCGGCTACTGGGACATCCCGGGCGGCTTCCTGGAGCCCGGGGAGCATCCAGCCGCCACCGCCCGGCGCGAAGCGCTCGAAGAGACCGGTCTGGTCGTCGAACTCGAGGAACCGCCGTTCGAGATCGTGCTGGACCAGTACGGCGACGCGGGTGATCACACGCTCAACGTGTATTACGTCGCCCGCGTGGTCGCCGGCGACGAGCGGGCAGCCGACGACGCCTGCGCCGTACAGTGGTTTCCGCTGGACGCGCTACCCGAGCGTATCGCCTTCGATCACACGCACGACGTCCTCCGCGCGTTGATCGCGAGCCGCGGCCTGATGGCCACGGAAGGACGGAGAGTCCATCGATCAGATCCTGGAAAGCTATCCACATCTCACTCGTGAGCAGATCCAAGCAGCCATCAACTTCGCGAAAACGGTGGTGAACGCTACGAGGAGTATCGGGCCGATAGAGCCGCTGGATCAGGCCTCGGCGTGAAGATTGTCGCCGATGAAAACATCGAGCGACCAACCGTCGTGAGGCTGCGCACGGAGGAGCATGACGGAATCGCCGTAGAACCCCTCGACGACCGGTAGGATGCTCAGGTGAGGGCCGCACGGTGCGGCCCTCACCTGAGCATCCTAACGTAGGTTTCGTGCGAATAGCGGGGTGAAGACCCCGCGCGAGACAGAGAGACGCTCGCTCTGGCACGATGGACGGTGAAATCCATCGTCTGTATCGGCAAGGAAGGAGCGCCTCCAATGAGCATGGTAACGG
>DATLRG010000501.1:0-2595 GCA_035534795.1 Chloroflexota bacterium | reverse complement strand
CACCGCGGACTTGCTCTATAGGATTGAAGTGGGAGCCTCTCTCCCCTAAAATGGTGGCCCGCGCCCCTGTTGAACCGCGTTGAATACCGATATAGTGGATGACGTGACGAATGTAGAGCGACTGCCCGAAAGCGGCCGGGTCCTGGTCGTCGAAGACAACCCCGGCGTTGCCCAGGTTCTCCGTGGTCTGCTCGAGGGCGACGGCTATCGCGTCGAGGCGGCCGTGAGCCTGGCGGATGCCACGCGGAAGATCCGCGATGCGGATCTGACCCTGCTGGACGTCGTCTTGCCCGACGGCAACGGGCTCGATCTCTGCCGCCTGGTGCGCGCGACCCCAGAAATCGCGCGTCACCCGATCATCTTGCTCAGCGCGCGTGGAAGCGCCTCGGACCGCGCGCGCGGTCTGAAGGCCGGCGCCGACGACTACCTCGCGAAGCCATTCGACGCCGAAGAGTTGCTCGCGCGCGTTCGCACGCTCTTTCACACGCGTCGGATCGAGGCCGATCTGCGCCAGCACGCGCGTCAGCTCTCCGCGCTGCGTCATCTCACCACGATCCTGGTCAACACCGTCGAGGTGTCCGACCTGGCGCAGCGCGTGACCGACGCGGTGCCCGAGGTGTTCGGGTCCGATTCGGCGTTTCTCGGCGGCGTTCTCTGCTCGGTCGACAGCGTCGGGCGCTGGATGAACGTGCATGCGATGACCGACTCAGCTCTCACTCGCGCCGCGGCCAGGCTCCTCGATCGACCGCTCCAGAATTACCAGTCCTCGTTCGATCCGCCGATCAACCTCCTGCAGAAGGTTGCCTTCGACGGCAGCGCGCAGGAATCTGCCCACCTGGCGGAGTTCGTCTCGCCCACCGTGCCGGTGGCGATTGCTAGTGAGATCGGGGCCCTGGTGGGCATGCGCGGGGGCGTGGCGATGCCGGTTCGGGCCCAGGGAAAGCTGGTCGGCGCGTTTCTCTTCGTCCTGTCGAAAGAGGTTTCTGAGATCAGCGCGCTCGATCGGGAGCTGATGCGCGATTTTGTCGACACGATCGGCATCGCTCTGGAGAACGTCCGCCTCTATGCCGAAGCAGCCCAATTGATGGTGACCGACAGTCTCACCGGCGTCGCCAACCGCCGACGCTTCGATCAGGCCCTGAACGAGGAGATTAACCGCGCGCGCCGGTACACCGATTTCCTCGCGCGCGGTCAGCCGCCCGATAACCAGGTGTCGGACGACCCGCGACGCGTCCGACCGTTGAACTACCCGGTTGGCCTGCTGCTCATCGACATCGACCACTTCAAGAGCTTCAACGATCGCTTTGGTCACCAGGTCGGCGATCGCATCTTGCAAGCGATCGCCCAAACGCTGCGCGCGAGCGTCCGGCAGACCGACCTGATCGCTCGCTGGGGCGGCGAAGAGTTCACGGTGATCCTGCCGGGTACCCCGGCGTCTGCTCTGCTCATCATCGGCGAGAAGCTCCGGCAGGCGGTGCGCTCGCTGCGCCTGGAGGGGGTCCTGGACCTCGCGGAGGTGACCTTGAGCATTGGCGGCACCTCCGCTGCGCCGCCGCACCTTTCCGCCGAGGCCCTGATTCACGACGCCGATACCGCCATGTACCTAGCGAAGACCACGCACGACTGCGTTCGGGTGATCGATCCGGTCACGACCGGTTGAGCCGCACCTCGGTGATCAGCCGCTTCTCGGTCTCGCCATCGGTCGTCGCCACGACCTCGACGTACGGCTCCAGCCCCGAGCCGTGGAGCTTCTCGCGGAGCAGGCCATCCAACTGGAAGATTCCGGCCGAGTTGTTCATGTGGATGGCGATCCGAATCGCCCGGCTCTCGCCCGGCCCGATTAACACTCGATCGATCGCCGCGGCCGAGACCGAGTGGATGTTCACTTTGCCCGCCTCGAATGGAATGCGCGAGCGGCCCTTGGCCATGTCCAGCGCATCGGCGACCCGCACGATCCCGGCTTCGAGCGTCAGCGGGCGCCCGTCGGCGCGGTGCGCGATGATCGCGTGGAGGATCTCCGAGATCATCACGCGTCGCGTCGCCGTGGGGTAGAGGTCGCCGAGCAGCTCGCGCAGCTTGTCCTGGGCAATGAACACGCTGAAACGCTCGTGGTCGTCGCGGTGGACCGACATCCCCACGTCGTGCAGCAGGCAGGCGAGGACGACGATGACCTCGGCGTCTTCGACCGTGAGCTGGTGGTACTGCACGGCGCTCGGTACGACCTGCCGGCTGACCAGCAAGCGGAAGAGGCGCAGGCCGATATTGGCCACGATCTGCACGTGGACCGGCCCGTGGTCACTCATGCCAAGCCGGTCCACGGCGTTGACGTTCGCGCACCGCCAGATGGCGTAGAGATCGTCGTCGGCGTTCACGCGCTCCAGGATCGCGCCCAGCGTCGGATTGTGGCGGGCCGGCACCTGGATCTGTACGTGCCGGTGCCCCTCGGCCGCCGGCGCCTCCGCCTCGACGCTCTCGGGCGCCGGCACCGCGAACTCGTCCGGTGGGGAAAGGTGTTGCTGGTCCATGGGTTCCTCTTGTTGGGGATGGGTAGAGAGCGTGTCTGAACCGTGCCCGTTGGTGAGGAATGCGCTGCGC
>DATLRG010000500.1:0-5231 GCA_035534795.1 Chloroflexota bacterium | reverse complement strand
CCCCCACTCCCCCTTTTCATACCCTCTACAGCCGGTAGAACCGCCGGGCGTTCTCGGCCCAGAGCTTGTGCTTGGCCGCGTCGGAGAGGCCCGCGGTCAGGTGGTCCAGCGTCTCGACCCAGCGACGGTAAGTGGACGCTTGAGTCGCCACCGGCCAATCGCCGCCGAAGACGACCCGGTCCTCGCCGAAGATCTCCAGGACGTGCTCGAGATAGGGCACCAGGTCGCCCTCGGTCCAGCGCTGGTGGTCCGCTTCGGTCACCATGCCGCTGATTTTGCAGAGCACGTTTGGCAGCGCGGCCAGCTCACGGATCTGGCCGCGCCACGGGTCGAGCACGTGATCGCGGATGTTCGGCTTGCCGAGGTGATCGAGGATGAAGCTGGTCCGTGGGCAGAGGCGCACCAGCTCGATCACGCTGGGAATCTGGGGGTGGTCGATGCAGAGATCGCAGGAAAGTCCGTAATCGGGCAGCAGTCGAACGGCCTGGACGAACCGCGGTTGAATCACGAAGCCGAGGTCAGGCTCGGACTGCGTCACCCGCCGAACGCCTTTGATCCGCGGATCGACGGCGACGAGCGCCGACAGGTACGAGCGGACCTGCTCGCCATCCTCCAACGGCGCCCAGGCGACGATGCCGCGGAGCCGCGGCTCCTGGCGAGCGCGCTCCGCGACCCACTGCGCTTCGAGCAGCCCGTAGGGCGGATTGACCTCGACCTGCAGGTAGACCATCGCCTCGACGGCGATTCCCTCGGTGTGCTGGCGATATTCGGCTAGATCGTACGTCTGGTCGAGGACGGCGTTTCCGTCGAGCCACGACATGCGAAAGTGGGTCGGGTCCCACAGGTGAACGTGCGAGTCGATCAACGGGAAGCCGGGCATGGTCAGATGCTCCTTTCGACGACCGTGATGAACGTTCATGCTACGTCGTCGGCCCGAGTAGCTTCAGCCAGAAGGGCGCCGGCGTGGGCGTTGGGATCGGCTGCAGCGCGAGGGCAGCCTCGGCTAGCTTCGCGCACCGCTGCTTCAGGGCGCTCGCCGCCGCGCTGGGCGTCGTCTCGCCCGAGACCACCGATCGGAGCGCCGTCGCCAGGGCACCGGACCCGTGGACAACCGCCGCGGGCAGCGTCGGCGGCGCGGGATAACCCGGTGGCGCGAACTGAAAGTCGCGCGCCGGGTCGCCCCGGGCGTTGGCGGCGAACGCCGGGTAGTTCGGATCGTCATCCCAGAACGGGCCTTTGGTCAGGTAGGCGTACGGCGGGACCACCGAACCCTGCCCGGCACGCACCAGCGCATCGTAACGGTCGGGTTGAAGCAGACGCTCAATCAGCGACGCGGAGCGAGCAGGCCCCTTCGTCGTCCGAAGGGCGACCAGAAAGCTCGTCGGGACGCTGGTGAACCAACCCCTCGGCCCCGCCGGCGGCGGCAGCGCGACGGTGTCCGGTCGGACCGCGGGTTGACTGGAGACGATCCCCGCGTAGACTCCGCCGAAGTCGATGGTCTGCGCCACGACGCCAGCGGCGAAGGCGGCCTGGATCTCACGCGGCGACCAGTCGACCGCGCCACCGGGTGCCAGGGGTGAGCCGTCGTCACCATGGTACAGGCGCGCCAGCGCTTGGAGACCGGCTGCCGCGGCATCGGTACTCAACGTGACCTGCAAGCCCAGCGAGTCGAAGAGGGAGCCGCCGTAGCCGAGCAGGACCACGCGTGCCAGGTCGTCAACGGCGTCGCTCACGGGCAAGCCCGCTCCCCAGCCGAACGTGCCCCCGGCGGCGTTGGCCAGCTTCGCCCCCACGGAGCGGACGTCGTCGAAGGTCTTTGGCAACGCCAGGCCCTTTTGCGCGAGCAGGTCCTGGCGGACGAGCCAGGCGCCACCGAGGGACGCGTGGGGGACTGCCCAGACCGGCACCGGTTGGTCCGCGGGACGGTCCACGAATGGTCCCGTCGTCGCCACCGACCGCAACGGCGGGAACAACTCGCCGTTCAGGCCGACGACGCGATCGAGCGTGTCGCGGAGGTCCCACGAGAGTCCGCGCGCCGCGAGTGGCGCCGAATCGGCACCGCCGACCAGCGCCAGGTCCGGCGCCTGTCCCGCGGCGACCGCGCTGGCGAGCTTCGGTCGAAGCGCGGCGAGCGCCATGGTCTCGAGTGACAGGGCACTTCCCGCCTCTCTCGCAGCGGCGCGCGCCTGCTGGGCGAGTAGACCCTGCACGGCGGGAACCGGGTGCGTTTCTGCCAGCATTGTCAGAGTGGCCGGCGGCGCCGGGTTGGCTGGTCCGGGGCCGGCCGAACGACAGCCGACCAGCGCGAGCACGCCGAGCGCGAGCGTTCCGCGAACGAAGCGGCGTCGCGAGGAATGACCCGAGTCAGGTCGAGCGAGCGAGGCAATTTTCACGCCAGACATGATACCACGGACCGAGGCCGCCCTTGAGAATCCGGAATAATTGACATGGAATAGTGACGTGGTTACAATGGGCCGCGTAAAGGGTGGATACACTTTCTGTTCCGATGTACGGGATGGCCCGGTAACGGCTGGAGTCCCGTTAGGAGGTGGGTGCCCGGCCAACGTTGGCTCATCGACATCCTCGGTCCAACTTTCGTCGTGAGCTCCCTTCGCAATTCGTCGCTTCCGATTTTGTCTCAGTGAGGGAAAAGGATGTTTTGGAGTTCTCAGTCCCAAAAGATCACGCGCCGGAGCATGCTCCGCGCGGGGGCGCTATTGGCGGGCGTGAGCGCGATTCCGCTGCTTCAGGCTTGCTCCGGTGCGCCCGCGGCGGCGACGGCGGTCGCGGCCCCGACCACGGCGCCCGCTGCGAAGCCGACCGCCGCTGCGACCACCGCGGCCGCGCCGACGACCGCGCCGACCGTCGCTGCGACCACCGCGGCCGCTCCGACGACCGCCCCGACCACCGCGGCCGCGGCCAGCACCACGCTCGCCCCGCAGCCGACGCCGGGGAGCGTACCTGCGATGGCCCCGTCGAGTGTCAAGATCACCGGTCAGCTCTCGATCCTGCAGGAAAAGGACTACAACGACCTCCACAACCAGAATATCCACAACGAGGTCACCAAGTACGCCGCGGCCAACAACTGGAAGCTCGACCTGTCGTACATGGATGCGTTCGTGGGTGGTGGTGACTTCTATCAGAAGATCGCCGCGTCGGTCGCCTCCGGCGATTCTCCCGACATGATGTTCGGCACGAAGGACGCGTTCCTCCTCCAGAACGGCAAACTGGCACAACCCGTCGACGACGTCGTCCAGTGGGCGACCAGCAACTACGGCGATCCGATCCCGGGCATCAAGCTCGCGAACGTCATCGGCGGCAAGTGGTACGGCGTGCCGTTCTTCACCCGAACCGGCGGCGACTTCGCTCGCAAGAGCTGGTTCGACGCCGTTGGTTTCGACGTCGAAGCCAGCCACGACCTCCAGGAGTTCCTCGACGCCGGCGTGAAGCTCAGCGACGCGTCGAAGAAGCACTGGGCCTGGGGCCGGACGGTGAACCGCTCGGGTGACGGCGAGAGCGACGTTCACCAGGTCGTCTTCGGTGCCGGTGGTCGCTACACCGACGCGACGGGCGAAAAGGTCGTCTTCAACTCGGATGAGACGATCGCGGGGTTTCAGTGGCTGCTCGACCTGTATGGGCCCAACTCCAAGTACAAGGCGGCGCTGCCACCCGGTATCAACGGTTGGGGCGACCCATCGAACAACGCCGCCTGGGTGGCTGGTACCATCGGCTTCACGAACAACGCCGGGACGGTCTTCGCCCAATCGGTGAAGCAGGTCCCGGACATCGCCAAGGATTCATTCCTGGTGCCGACGATCGCCGGGCCGGTCGGGCAGAAGCAGCGCCTCAACAGCGCCGGCGGCGCGACCTTCAACGTCTTCCAGGGCGCGAAGAACCCGGATGGCGGGAAGGCCATGATCGAGCACCTGCTCGATCAGGCCGTCCAGAAGCAGATCTGGTCGACCAGCTCCGGCTACGCCTGCCCGGCGTACGCGTGGGGCTGGGACGAGCCAGAGGTGGTCAACAGCACCAACAACGTCGACAAGATCTTCCAGCAGATTGCCTACGGCGAGCAGTTCTTCGACTGGGTGCCAGGGCCTGGCCCCAAGCTGTGGATCGACGCGATTGCTAACGCGGTCGTCCTCACCGATACGATGGCGGCGATCCTCAAAGGGACCGCGATCAAGGATGCCGTCGCCGCGGGGCACACGAAGATCCAGACCCTGCACGACCAGTTCCAGGGCAAGTAGGTCGCGGCCTCACCCCGGCCCCGCTCCATCCTCGATGGAGCGGGGCCCACGATCGAGTGCCTGGCCGGGCGGCCGGGTGGGGACTGAAACCGGCAGAGAGAGGCGACACCTTGGCTACCAAAGAGTATGCTTCGGGCGCGACGACCCTCGCGCGGCCTCGCCCTGGCTTCTGGAAGCGGACGGACGCAGTCTTCGGGAGAGACTGGCGGGTCGCCTGGGTCTTCTTTCTCCCGACGTTCTTACTGTTGTTTCTGCTGGTCGGCTGGCCGTTCGCCGATGGACTCTACATCAGCTTCACCCAGACGATCGGCTCGACCGTGACCATCGGGCCCTGGGTGGGCTTGCAGAACTACATCGCCCTGTTCCACGACCCGGACTTCTGGCCCTCGCTCTGGCTCACGATTCAGTTTACCTTCTGGGCAGAGCTGTTCAAGCCGATCCTCGGGATTATCGCCGCGCTGCTGCTCCATAACGTCAAGCGCTACCGCGCGGTGCTGAGCTCCATGATCTTGCTGCCCTGGATCGTTCCGAGCATCGTCCAGGCGTTGATCTGGCGCGCGCTCTTCGATCCAATCTTTGGAGCGATCGACTACGTTCTCACGTTCTTGCACCTGACGGATAACGGAATCGCCTGGCTCGGCGACGTGAACAGCGCGCTGTGGGCCGTCATCATCGTCAACGTCTGGGCGGGCATCCCTTTTTTCACAATTATTCAGCTCGCCGGACTGAAGTCGATCGACCCGGAGCTGTACGCGGCGTCGTCGGTTGACGGCGCGAACGCCTGGCAGCGCTTCCGCTACATCACGCTGCCGGGAATTGCCTACACCCAGATCGTGGCATCGCTCCTTTCGACCGTTTTCACGATCAACAGCTTTCAGACGATCTACCTGCTGACCGCGGGCGGGCCGGAGGACGCGACGCGGGTGATCGGGATCCTGACCTTCGAGCGCGCCTTCAACTCGTTCAACTTCGGCTCGGGAG
>DATLRG010000499.1:0-3029 GCA_035534795.1 Chloroflexota bacterium | reverse complement strand
TGGCAGACGGCTACCAGACCTGGTGCGACGCCGACGACCCGGCGGCACCCGACTGGTTCCCCACCGCCGACGCCGCGGTGGCCGGGTCAGGACAGCTTTGAATCTGCCAGGGCGCGGTTGGCCGGTGGGACGTGAGCGAAGGTGTTGAGTGCCAGCCAGGACGGGAACGACCGCGCGAGGTCAGACGGTCCATCGACCTCGATCCGGCCCTCATCCAGCGCATCGGCGAACGATCGCCGGCCCATCCAGACGTTGTGGAGCGCGACGGTATCGGCCGTCACCCAGAGGTCGACCTCGAAGCCCGGATCCTGAAAACACACCGACGGCTCCGGCCGCTCCAGCACCAGCCAGAAGCTCTGCTGCTTGAGGCCCCGAAAGTCGAACTGGATGACGATCCGGCGATCGGGCAGACGGTCCAGGTTGATACGCCTGTGCATGTCCCACATGAGGAGCTTCGGATCGACGTCTTTCGGTCCGATCGTCTGGTGCATCCAGCGCTGGCCCCACTCGCCGAGGGACGCGACGATGCCAGACAGCTCCTGCCCCGCGGCAGTCAAATGGTATTCGGGCCGCCGGGCATCCTTCACCACACGCCGCTCGATCACGCCGGCTCGTTCGAGCGAGCGTAGCCGCTGGACGAGGAGCGAGTGCGGGACGCCCGGCAGTCCCCGCTCGAACTCGTGGAACCGGTGACTACCCGTGAGCAGCTCCCGGATGATGAGCGGCGTCCAGCGCTCCGCCACGACCTCCGCGGCCTTGGCGACGGGACAGAATCCACCATAGCTCTTCACGTCCGCACCTCTGATCGGTTGTGAGTGATCGGCGTTCAACTTTCGCTTGTCCATCATAAACATTCACCCCCAAAGCGTCACTCCATTTTTCGGACTAGAGGGGACTCCGATCAGTAGGGTACGGTGACGATGGATCGCGGGAAGACAGTCCAACCAGGGGGAGATCATCCACACCGCATCCAGAAAGGTGCTTCGCATGACAGACCAGGCAATTCTGAACGGCCGTCGAACGACTGTCGATGAAGAAGCAATCAAGCAGCTTCGATCGGGCTTACGGGGGTCAGTTCTCGTCCCCGGCGATGCCGCCTATGACGAAGTGCGCCAGATTTGGAACGGCATGATCGACAAACGGCCTGGTGTGATCGTCCGCTGCGCGGGCACGGCTGACGTGATCAAGACAGTCAACCTTGCGCGGACGAACAACCTGCTGCTCGCGGTCCGCGGCGCCGGACACAACATCGCCGGAACCGCCCTCTGCGACGGTGGAGTCCTCTGCGATTTATCGGCAATGCGCGGCGTGTGGGTCGACCCCGACTCACGCACCGCGCGCGTCCAGCCGGGCTGCACGTTGGGCGACGTGGACCGTGAGACGCAGCCGTTCGGCTACGTGGTGCCGGGAGGCATCGTCTCGACCACCGGCATCTCCGGACTGACGCTCGGGGGCGGCTTCGGCTGGCTCACGCGAAAGTACGGCTTCACGACCGACAACCTCCTCTCGGCAGACGTCGTCACCGCCGACGGCCGTCTGCTGAAGGCAAGCGAGACGAGTCATCCGGACCTCTTCTGGGGTATCCGAGGCGGCGGCGGGAACTTCGGCGTCATCACCTCCTACGAGTACCGCGTGCGGCCGCTCGACCCGACGGTGATGGCCGGCATGGTGCTCCATCCGGTCGACCAGACACCGCGCCTATTCGACTTTTTCCGTGAGCAGACCGCGAACGCGCCGGACGAGCTGTGCCTGCTCTTCCTCATCCGGATCGCACCGCCGGCGCCGTTCCTTCCGGAAAGCGTCCACGGCAAGCCAGTCTGCGGGATCATCGCGTGCTACGCCGGATCAGTCGAGGAGGGCGCCGCGGCGGTGAAGCCAATCAAAGAGTTTGGCTCGCCGTTGGTCGACCTGATCGGGCCGAAGCCGTTTGTCGCCCACCAGTCGATGCTCGACAGTGCGCAGCCGCACGGACGCAACTACTACTGGAAATCGGAGTACTTCGGTCGGATCGACGACGGCCTGCGCGATGTGCTGGTCGCCCACGGCACCACGTTTCCGTCGCCCTTCTCGTCGATGCTCTTCATGCACCTGGGTGGCGCCGCGAGCCGGATTCCCGATGACGCGATGGCGACGGCCCATCGCGATAGCCAGTACATCATCAACATCGCCGCCGCCTGGGAAGACCCGCGACAAGCCGATGGCTGCCTCGGGTGGGCACGTGACTTCTGTCAAGCGGTTCGTCCCTTCGGCACCGGCAGCGTCAACCTCAACTTCCTGACTGCCGACGAGGGACGAGATCGAGTCCTTGCCGCCTACGGGCGGGAGAAGTACGAACGCCTCGTCGCCTTGAAGAACAAGTACGATCCGACGAACCTCTTCTCTCTCAATCACAACGTCAAGCCGAGCGGGTGAGAGGGAGACGCTTGTTTCTTTCCCGTGTTGCGCGCCCTATCCCGCGCTCAGGCGGTAGCCGACGCCCGGCTCGGTGAGCAGGATGCGGGGATGGTCCGGGTCGTCTTCGATCTTGCGGCGCAAGCGGCGGACGTACGCCCAGAGATAATCGCTCTCGTCCCCGTACTCCGGCCCCCAGACTCGCTGGAGCAGGACACCGTGGCTCAGGACTTTCCCCGCGCTCCGCGCGAGCTGCACCAGCAGCTCGTACTCGGTGGGCGTCAGCTTGATCTCGCGCTCGCCGCGCAGCACCCGCCGCTCGCCGAACCGGATCGTCAGGTCCCCGATCGTGAGCGGCTCGTCCTGGTGGACCTCCTGCTGGCCGCGGCGCAGCACCGAGCGGACCCGCGCCAGCAGCTCGTCGATGCCGAAGGGCTTGGTGATGTAGTCGTCGGCGCCCAGGTCCAGCGCTTTGACCTTGTCCTTCTCCTGGCCCCGCGCCGAGAGCATGATAATCGGCACGGCGCTGTGCTGGCGCAGCGCCTGGCACACGGCGAAGCCGTCGGGACCGGGCATGGTGATGTCCAGTAGCACCAGATCGAAGACGTCCTCGTCCGCGCGCTGGAGCGCCTCGCTCC